>NZ_JRVL01000230.1:0-4926 GCF_054823985.1 Acinetobacter sp. GN11
AGATTATGCACTTGAGGCCAAAAATTGGGGAGCTGATATATCTTTAAAAGCCTATGTTGATGAACGAGTTGCGGCTGAAGATTTAAAAGTTGGAAAATGCGATGGTGCTATTATTAGTGGCTTACGTGGGCGTCAGTTTAATAAATATACAGGATCTTTAGATGCTGTTGGCGCATTAACAAATATGAAAACGGCAATTAATGCCTATAAGCTGTTGTCCTCACCAATGGCCGCAAAAAACATGGTTGTAGGTCCTTACGAAATTGCAGGTTTAGGCACAATTGGTCCTGCATATTTATTTGTAAATGATAGAAGTATCAATACACTCGCTAAAGCTGCTGGTAAAAAAATTGGGGTATTTAAATATGATGAAGCTCAACCAAAGCTTGTGCAACATGTCGGAGGTCAGGCTGTATCGGTAGACGTCACCAATGCAGGTGCGAAATTTAATAACCATGAAATTGATATTGTCCCTGCTCCTATTGTTGCATTTAAACCTTTTGAACTACACAAAGGTTTAGGTGAGAAAGGAGCAATCATTCGTTTTCCTTTAACTCAAATTTCAGCGAACTTCATTATTCGTAAAGACCAGTTTCCAGCAGGTTTTGGGCAAAAGTCGCGAACTTGGGTAGCCAGCCAATTAAATAGAACCTTTGGCATTATTGCTAAATATGAAAGTGATATTCCTTCAAAATATTGGATGGATATTCCTAAAAATGAACAAGTAAACTATATGAAGATGATGCGCGAGGCACGTATACAGCTAACCAAGGCTGGTATTTACGACCCTAAAATGATGAATTTTTTGAAAAAAGTAAGATGTAAAGAAAACCCAAGTAATTTTGAATGTGCCTTAAACGATGAATGAACACTCAAAACATATGCCCATCTTATTTTAAGAGACTCTAGCCTCAGTTATTCATTTCCTCTCGGGCTTGTTGTGGCGTTTTACCCGACCACTTTTATAAGCCCGTCTAAATGGGCTGTGCTCGGCATAACCTAACAGCTAAACATATCACTTACTAATATAGTTTCAATATTTAGATAAGTTAACTTAGTGCTATCTTCGACTTAAAGCTATTATGATGAAAAGTGTTGTGCTTTTAATACCTAATTTCTAATAGAGAAAGCGTTTTATGAATGTTTCGCCAATCATTGTACTTGATTTCGAGACCACAGGAGTCAGCCCTGAGGCTGGTGATCGTATTACAGAAGTCGCGGCTTTACGTATTGTAGAAGGTGAAATCACAGAACGTTTTGTTTCATTAATAAACTGTGGTGTAAATGTTCCATACTACATCACAAAGTTGACTGGTATTACTCAAGATATGGTTAATCATGCTCCTTTAGTGGAAGAAGTCATTCCTTCTCTATTGGACTTTATTGGAACAGATCCTTTACTTGCTCACAATGCAGGATTTGATGAGAAATTCCTAAAAGCAGAAAGTATTCGACAGGAGTTAAGTCCATCACATAATGGACTCATTTGTTCTTTGAAACTTGCTCGCCGTATTTTACCTCATCAACCCAGTTATCGACTTGGGGCAATGGCAGACTTATTTAATATTAAGTTTAATGGCACAGCTCATCGTGCAGAAGCAGATGCTGAAGTTACGGCTCAATTATTCAACTATCTTTGTATGAATATTTGTCACACATATGGCTTCAATTGCATTGATCAAGATTTATTGTTAGCCATTAATAAACTTACTATATCTAGAGTACCGAAATACCTAAAAAATATAGCTGCCCAATCCTTACTTCTTAAATAGCAATCCATAGACGACATTCCCTGCTAATTTACAGGTGTCCTCATGACAAATTTAAGATCTCATTTTTCGACGTAAATCATGAATAGAAAATTAATTGGTACTATTGTTCTCATTTCTGTGTTTGGAGTTGCTGCTTGTGGTAAAGCTTCAAATGAACAGATGGATACTTCGAAAAACAGTTCTAAAAACGTAAAAACTGAACTATCAGCAAGTGATAAAGCGATTTTAGATAGATATGACTCTATTACAAACGAAGTTGTGACCTCTGGTGAAGATGAAAAGATAAAACAAACTTTAGCGCCTTTAATACCTGAAATAAAGAAAGTTACTGCCAAGAAACAAAGAGAAATGGCATTAATGAATATTTATATGTTGTCAGAAATGTACAAAGAGGCTTATGAGTTAAATGAGCAACAAATCAAAGAAAAACCATTGCCTCAACGGGTAATGTTTAGATGTACATTGCTTGAAAAATTAAATGAGGCCAAAGTAAAAATTCAACAGTGTCACGAAGCTTCAGCGCAACTCATACAAACCGAATTGAGTAAATCATCTAGCAAAAATGATCCCCAGTACAGAGACGCCGAATTTGTATATTTAACTGAAATGTATAAAGCTGGTCACACTGACTATAAAGCTAAAATACAGAAATTTATTGATGAGACTAAAGATGTCGCATCGAAAGATAGATATAAGTCTTTGTATGATGCATATATTGAGTCATTTTATGGTACTGATTCACCAAATTATGTACCAGAATCATTAAAGTAAAACTTAAATGAAAAGCCCGAAATATTCAGGGCTTTTTAAAGTGCTTTAAACAGATCGAGATATTTACATTATTATTGATCGTATGAACTGTGCATCCTGATAAATAAAACTATACAGCACTGTCTACCCCTCTTTGCTATCATTCCGGCACTTCAAGAAAATCAGAAGGAATAGTTTTGGCAACTCCATATATAACTATAGGCTGCCCTACTACTGGAGGCGGCCAAGTAATCTCAGGGAACGGTATGTTCCTTATTGACGGTATTGCCGTTGCTTGTGTCGGTGATAAAGCTACATGCCCAACACATAAAATTGTCGCAACGATTGTCTCCGGTGATCCAAACATGCAGATTTTCGGCAAAGCTGCTGCTCGTGTTAATGATTCACTTTCATGTGGTTGCAAATTACTGCCTCAACAAAACTTAGTTGTTCAAGACAATGGTGGTGCAGCATCATCGGGTGCAAAATCCTCATCAGCTCCAATGTCACAAAAACAGCAAACTACTGATAGTTTTAGAGAAGACAAATATGAAAATTATTACATTGAGCAGTATAAAACTGATGTCTACATTAGCCATAAAGCTGTTCTTTTAGGTGATGAAGGTGTAACACCTCTGGATGGAGCTGTAAGCTATTTTCTAAACTACAAAGTTCAAGGCAAGGAACTATTTTTAAGTGTAGTTATTAATGCAGCTCCATTGAGCCACAAGGGAACTGTTTACCCTTTTGGGACCGCAATTGTTTCACGGGAAGGTAAAGAGATTGCCAGAACCAAGTTAAAAAGTGATCAAGGATATTGGCCAACAGATAAAAATAAGGCCCCTTTGGGAAGTTGTACTATCAAGTTGCCAGAACCAAATTTACAGCTCGTTGATGTAGAACTTGAACTAGGATATACCGCAGTAATTTCGGATACCGTGGGTTCTGTACATCCCATGCCTCCTATTAAAAAATATAAGTTTTCCTTAAACTCTGCGGCGCGCAAGGTGTAAAAAGTTATGAATAAGTTATTAACGATTCTATTATTAAGTGCCGCGGTTGCTGCGTGTAATAACCCTAATAGCACAACCAAAATCACCCAAGTGCAGAGTGAACAATCTAATAACCAAAATGAAGCATTAAAGCCACTTGTGGCAGAGTTCAATGAAATTATGAACTCTCTTCAGACAGAAGCTGACATTACATCCACACAAGCAAAGTTGGAAAATCTTTTAAAGAAATTTCCAAATGACAATGTTTCAAGCATACAAGTGCAAAAGTTGAAATTAAAAGTACTACTGCAACTAGGTTATTTAAATGAAGCCAATATTTTGGCAACAAAAATTCTCGCTTTAGATAGCACGGCAAGCATTCAAGAAACTCAATGTCTAATTCAAAGAAAATTGCAAAAGCCAGAAAACCAAATTAATAGCTGTTATGAAAAAGCAGCTAAGCTATATCAGGCACAATACGAAAAATTAAGTAATGATAATCCACAAAAGCAATATGCTCTCTGGTCAAGTTACGCTGCCATGTACCAAGCTGGTCATACTGAATATAAGCAAAAGTTGGAAGCTATTGTTAATGCTCAAACCACTGAAGATGAGAAACATACTTTCAATACTATGTATGAAAACGTAGTGGACCCAGCTGTTATTAAAGAAATTCTTGAATCTATGCCATATAAGAAATAACCTCATTGAAGATCATTTCTTATATGGATACGTATTGAATAGCCCTAATGATTTAGGGCTTTTTTATAGTGCTTTAACGTAAATAGAAGCATCTGACTTAAGCACTCTAAGCTAGCTATATATTTCGTTAGTAAGCTATGTTCTATATTTCACTGTAGTTGTATATGCATTTGGATAGTTATTTCTAGTTTCAAACAAGCTTCTTATAATAAATAGCTGTACCGTCATAGTTCCCGTTTGAACTTAATGCAAAACTTGGAATTACACCCACACGAACAAATCCAATTTTGCTATATAAAAGTTCGGAGACATCGCCTTCACGCGTATCTAAGACAAGTAAACACAGACCTCTTTCTTTTGAAAAATTTTCTAATTCATTTATTAGTAATGTGGCTATTCCTTGTTTTCTTGCCGATGTAAGCACCATGAGTTTTTCAACTTCGGCTCTGTGAACCCCGTTCTTTTTACTCACTAAGGACAATTGAACACTACCTACAATCTTTTCTTCTTGAATGGCAATCCATAGACGGCTATTACCTTGTACTAATTTATGGTTGACCTCACGCCAATAATTTAAGACTTCGTTCTTTTCTATGGGAGCTAAGAAACCTATCGAAGCACCGTTATTTACAGAATCATCTAACAGTAACGATAAGCCTTCTTCATAATCGCCAATTTGATTGATCTCTAGAATTTCAATATTTTTCATA
>NZ_JRVL01000231.1:0-294 GCF_054823985.1 Acinetobacter sp. GN11
TTTTTTATAGCTATAACAACTGATAAACTAGATATAAAATGTTTCCATAGAAACAACAAAAACCTGACATTGTCAGGGCTTTGCTGTTTCTAATTTCACGGAAGTCTAATCCTTCAAAAAATATACCTAAACATCAATTATATTCAAATAATTATCTTTTCATTTTGCAACTAGTGCGGGAGACAATAGTCCAGCAAGAGTTCCTATCGCAGCTAAAACAAGAATTTTGCATATCGACTTTGTTTTCCCGGTCTGCGACAACCGACTGGCAATGTGGCCAGCAGGCAAAGGATA
>NZ_JRVL01000029.1:0-17974 GCF_054823985.1 Acinetobacter sp. GN11
ACTCTGTTTCTATTATATTTATGGATTGTGGATAAGTTTATGTGGTAATTTATCCACAGGTTGTGCAAAAAGTTATACACAAGTGGTTTTGAATTTAAATTTATTCACAAGAGATTCCTTTTTAGGCAAAATCACTCGAATTCGTCATGACAGATGTGGATAACTTGGTTAGAATGGCGACCCCTTCTCATCAGGAAGGGTTAATCTTTCGATTGTTTGAATTTAAAAACGCAGAAATAGGGGATACACATGCTTTGGACAGACTGCTTAACTCGCTTGCGACAAGAGCTCTCTGATAACGTCTTTGCGATGTGGATTCGCCCATTAGTTGCTGAAGAAGTAGAAGGAATACTACGACTCTATGCTCCTAACCCTTATTGGACGCGTTACATTCAAGAGAATCATTTAGAATTAATTTCTATATTGGCTGAGCAGTTATCAGAAGGGCGTGTCCGTCAAGTTGAGATTTTAGTTGATTCTCGTCCTGGGAGTATTTTGTCGTCGAGTGAACAACCTGCGACCACTACGGCTGCTTTGCAAACTGCACCACCACAAAGTATTAAAGTAAAAAAAGAACCAGAGTCTGTTTCTAGTCCTCATACGAATAGTGTGGTTAATCCGAAAACATCGAAAAAGAAGCTGCTTAATCCTCAGTTTACTTTTTCTTTATTTGTTGAAGGCCGTTCGAACCAAATGGCTGCTGAAACATGTAGAAAAGTATTAACTCAATTAGGTGCTTCACAGCATAACCCTTTGTTTTTATATGGACCTACAGGGCTTGGTAAGACACATTTAATGCAGGCAGTTGGTAATGCTTTATTACAAGCTAAACCCAATGCCCGCGTGATGTATATGACTTCTGAGAGTTTTGTTCAGGATTTTGTGAGTTCTTTACAAAAAGGCAAAGTAGAAGAGTTTAAGAAAAACTGTCGTTCTTTAGATTTATTGTTGGTCGATGATATTCATCTCTTAGCAGGTAAAGAAGCGAGTCTAGTTGAATTCTTCTATACATTTAATGCCTTACTTGATGAATCTAAACAAATTATTTTAACTTCAGACCGTTATCCAAAAGAATTAACAGAGTTAGATCCACGTTTAGTTTCTCGTTTTTCTTGGGGACTTTCAGTAGGTGTTGAGCCACCAGATATTGAAACTCGTATCGAAATTTTATTAAAGAAAGCAGAAAATAGCGGCGTTGATTTACCTCGAAATTGTGCATTATTTATTGCACAACAAGTTGTTGCTAACGTGCGTGAACTTGAAGGTGCGCTTAATAAAGTCGTTGCAATTTCTCGTTTTAAAGGCGCGCCAATCGACCTTGATGTCGTTCGTGAGTCTTTAAAAGATGTGTTGGCGATCCGTGCACGAACAATTAGTGTAGAAAATATCCAACGCGTGGTGAGTGAATATTTCCGTATTCCATTAAAAGAATTAGTAGGGCCCAAACGTACGCGAATTTATGCTCGACCACGTCAGTTAGCAATGGGTCTTGCTCGTGAATTGACTGGTGATAGTTTTCCAGAAATTGGAATGGCTTTTGGTGGACGCGACCACAGTACTGTCATGCATGCATGTGAAAAAGTAACCAGTCTGCGCGGAGAAGATCCAATTTTTGACGAAGATTATAAAAATCTACTGCGTCTACTTCAGAGTTAATGAAATAATAAGACCTTGTTGCAAAGTCTACGTAAGTGCAGCATAGTACACAGCTAAAAAATGAAATATTTGCTCCAAGTTGCTAGAGGAATGAATCGTGCGTTTGAAAATCGCTAAAGAAAGTTTACTCAATGTTTTATCGCATGTTGTCGGTGCGGTAGAACGTCGTCATACATTGAATATTCTTTCAAACGTCAAAATTCAGACTAATGCTCAGGCGCTCACCATTACTGGTTCTGATCTAGAAGTCGAACTAGTTGCGAGCACTGTTTTAACAGAAGGGGCATGCCTTGAAGCAGGGGAAACCACAGTCCCTGCCCGTAAATTAATGGAAATTTGTAAATCATTGCCTACAGCAGCATTAATTGATTTACAAATTACTGAAGATCAAAGATGTATTTTAAAGTCTGGTAATAGCCGTTTCGTATTAGGGACTTTGCCAGCAGAAGATTATCCATTATTGACGACTGAAAATAGTCAAGGTACTCAAGTACAAGTTACCCAACGTGAGTTAAAGCGTTTATTTGAAAAAACTGCTTTTGCGATGGCTGTACAAGATGTACGTTTCTATTTAACGGGTACTTTATTGGAAATTGATGAAAATCAATTGCGTGCAGTAACAACAGATGGTCACCGCTTAGCACTTTGTGAAATTACGGCTTCTTCTACGTCATCTCAATTGGTTCAGGCTATTGTACCTCGTAAAGCTGTGGGTGAATTACAGCGTTTGCTGAGTATTGAAGATGAACAATTAACATTGTTGATTGGTCGTGAATTGTTAAATGTAACCATCAATACGCCAAGTCGTGACAAAGAACAGGGTGATATTACTGTTCGTTTTACGACAAAATTGATTGATGGAAAATTCCCTGATTATCGTCGTGTAATTCCACGTGGTGGCGATAAACATGTATTAATTAGCCATGATGTATTTAAACAATCATTACAGCGTGTCGCAATTTTGAGTAATGAAAAATTACGTGGCGTTTTCTTGAATTTTAATCAGGATTCTTTACAGCTTCGTGCGAATAACCCTGAGCAAGATGAGGCTATTGAAGATTTAGCTATTCAATATCAAAATGTACCGCTCGAAATGTCATTTAATGCGCAATATTTACTTGAAGTATTGGGTGTGCTTGATGGTGATGACGTAAATATGAGCATGAGTGAGGCGAATCAGTCTGTTTTGGTTCAAGACCCAGCACATACTGATCAAACTTATGTAGTTATGCCGATGCGTGTATAGTCTGGCTATCGAATATGCATCTTACGCGCTTAAACATTGAACGCGTGCGTAATTTAAAAACGGTTGCACTCCAAGGGTTGCAACCGTTTAATATATTTTATGGCGCTAATGGTTCAGGAAAAACCTCAATTCTGGAAGCAATTCATTTGCTTGCAACAGGGCGATCGTTCCGCACTCATATTCCTAAAAATTATATTCAGTATGCTGCCGAAGACGCGATTGTCTTTGCACAGTCTAGTACTGAGAAAATTGGCATGCAAAAGTTAGCATCTGGTGAGCAGTTGATGAAGGTCAATGGCGATACTGTGGCTACCCAAGGCCAACTTGCTAAATTACTTCCTTTGCAGCATCTTGATCCACAAAGTACAGACATTATTGACCATGGGGCAAAACCACGACGCCAACTTTTGGATTGGCTGATGTTCCACGTGGAACCTGAGTTTTATTTTGCTTGGCAATACTATTCGCGCGCATTAAAACAGCGAAATACGTTACTTAAAACTACGCGGAATTTGTCGTTGGCTGATCTGGAGCCTTGGAACAAAATGCTGAGTGATTATGGTGAAATTTTGCACTCTCAGCGCTTGGGAATTGTGGAACAATGGAATGTCTTTTTTCAAAATGATTTGAGTCAATTACTCCCTGATCTTGAAATTGAACTGGAGTATAGTCCAGGTTTTCATACAGAGCAGGGACTCATGCAAGACCTGCTCAATCAACACCAAAAAGACATTGACCGACGGTATACCGAATATGGCCCACATCGAGCAGATTTGCGCTTAAAAACCCCTTACGGACATGCTGATGTGGTTTTATCAAGAGGTCAGAAAAAACTACTGATTATTGCCTTAAAACTGTCACAAATTGCAATGTTGCATGCGAGTAATAAGGAAACTGTGGTATTATTAGATGATCTGACAGCAGAATTAGACTTAACCGCACAACAACGTTTAATTGAACGATTAAGCCAACTTGGTAGCCAGGTTTTTATGACAACTTTAGATCATGCATCGGTAAAAAAACATTTACATGATTTGTCTATTTCATATCAATTATTCAATGTTGAATCCGGTCAAGTTAGTCTTGCTTCACCATAATTTTTTGATGTTACCCATCTTTGAATAAACCTATATTTGCTAGGGAGAAACCATGAGTTCAGAGTCTCAATCAGCCTCTCAAACAGAACAAACCAATGAAAAGGCTTATGATTCCTCTAGTATTAAAGTATTACGTGGATTAGATGCAGTTCGTAAACGTCCGGGTATGTATATTGGGGATACAGACGACGGTACCGGTTTACACCATATGGTATTCGAGGTAGTCGATAACGCGATTGATGAAGCTTTAGCTGGGCATTGTGATGAAATTATTGTCACTATTCATGAAGATGAATCAGTAAGCGTTTCCGATAATGGCCGTGGTATTCCAACCGATATTCACCCTGAAGAAGGTGTTTCTGCAGCGGAAGTAATTCTTACCATTCTGCACGCAGGCGGTAAGTTTGATGACAACAGCTATAAGGTTTCAGGTGGTTTACACGGCGTAGGTGTTTCTGTAGTAAATGCCCTTTCGAGTAAATTACATTTAATGATTTCTCGTGCGGGTCAAGTGCATGAGCAAGAATATCAACACGGTGATCCGCAATACCCATTACGTGTGATTGGTGAAACGGATAAGAGTGGTACAACCGTACGTTTTTGGCCAAGTGAATTAACATTTACCCAAACCATTTTTAACGTGGAAATTCTAGCGCGTCGTTTACGTGAGCTTTCATTCTTAAATGCTGGCGTGCGTATTGTATTACGCGATGAACGTATTAACTTTGAACATGTATATGACTACGAAGGTGGATTATCTGAGTTTGTAAAATACATTAACGAAGGTAAAACTCATCTCAATGAGATTTTCCATTTTACTGCGGATACAGATAGCGGTATTGGTGTAGAAGTAGCCTTACAGTGGAATGAAAGTTATCAAGAAAACGTTCGTTGTTTTACTAATAACATTCCTCAAAAAGATGGCGGTAGCCATTTAGCTGGTTTCCGTGCAGCTTTGACGCGTGGTTTAAACCAATATCTTGAAAATGAAAATATTCTCAAGAAAGAAAAAGTCAATGTAACAGGCGACGATGCACGTGAAGGTTTAACCGCTATTATTTCGGTAAAAGTGCCTGATCCTAAGTTCTCATCTCAAACCAAAGAAAAACTGGTATCGAGTGAAGTAAAGCCTGCTGTTGAGCAAGCAATGAACAAAGAGTTCTCTGCTTACTTACTTGAAAACCCACAAGCTGCAAAGTCAATTGCCGGTAAGATTATTGATGCTGCACGTGCGCGTGATGCTGCACGTAAAGCGCGTGAAATGACACGTCGTAAGAGCGCACTTGATATTGCTGGTTTACCAGGTAAATTGGCTGATTGTCAGGAAAAAGATCCAGCACTTTCTGAATTATATCTTGTCGAGGGTGATTCTGCTGGTGGTAGTGCCAAGCAAGGTCGTAACCGTAAAATGCAGGCTATTTTGCCGTTGAAAGGTAAAATCCTAAACGTTGAACGCGCACGCTTTGACAAAATGATTTCTAGTCAGGAAGTGGGTACTTTAATTACTGCTCTTGGCTGTGGTATTGGCCGTGAAGAATATAATCCTGATAAGCTACGCTATCATAAAATCATTATCATGACCGATGCCGACGTTGACGGTTCGCACATTCGAACTTTGTTGTTAACGTTCTTCTTCCGTCAAATGCCAGAATTGGTTGAGCGTGGGTATATTTATATTGCACAGCCACCTTTATACAAATTGAAAAAAGGCAAGCAAGAACAATACATCAAAGATAATGATGCATTGGAAAATTATTTAATTTCAAATGCGATTGATGAGCTATCTTTGCATACTAATGCTGAAGCACCATCAATTACAGGTGAAGCACTTGCTAAAGTCATTCAGGATTATCAAGTTTCGCAAAAGAGCTTACAGCGCTTAACGTTACGTTATCCAGCTAGTTTACTAGATGCTTTACTTGAAGTGGATGCATTCAAGAGCGATCAAAATCATGATCAGGCTTATGTACAACAATGGGCTGATCAGGTAAAAGAGATCATTACAAGATTACAGCCAAGTTTACGTCCAGAGATTACACTAGAGTCATTTGAACGTGAAAATGCTCAGGGTGAAAAATCTGCGCATTATTGGCCGCGTATTACGGTATATGTTCATAACCTTCCACATGCATATTTGCTTGATGCAGGTTTATTGAACTCAGCTGAGTATGCTCGTTTGCTGAAAAACTCAAAGAGTTGGTTCAGTTTGCTTGAAGATGGCGCTTATTTACAAAAAGGTGATCGCCGTATTCAAGTGGCTAACTTCCATCAAGTTTGGCAACACATTTTGCAAGATTCGCGCCGCGGTATGATGATCCAGCGCTATAAAGGTCTTGGTGAGATGAACGCTGAACAGCTTTGGGAAACGACAATGGACCCTGAAAACCGTCATATGTTGCAGGTAACTATTGACGATGCGATCGAAGCAGACCGTATGTTCTCTTGCTTAATGGGTGATGATGTTGAACCACGTCGTGCATTCATTGAAGAGAATGCTTTAAATGCTGATATTGATGCTTAATTCATAACACGATTCTAAATCAGTCTAAGGAGAGAAGATGATGGGTCAGAAATTGTTAGCTAGCTTGTTAATCTCATGTGTTTTTTTAGGAAGCTCTGCTGTTTGGGCGGCTGATTTAGAAACGAATATGAAAACTTTAGCTAAGAGTACGAAAGCATTTGCTGAAGCGAAAGATGCTGCTAATGCGAAACAACAGCTTGTTGTAATGCGTCAAGCAGCAGTTTCTTCTAAGCAATATTTGCCGCATAAACTCGAAGGTTTACCTTCAGGAAATGTACAGGTAAAAGAGTACCAAGCTGGTTTAGATCAGCTTGTTGCAGAAATTGATAAAGTAACTGCATTGGTTGAGCATGGACAGTTAGATCAAGCAAAAACTGAAGCAATGAATTTAGTCAAAATTCGAAATGAAAATCATAAAAAATTTAGATAATCTTTTTTATGATGAGTTAATAAAAGGCTTTGTTTAATTTTAGACAAAGCCTTTTTTTTTCTAAGAAAAATAAATTTGTAAACTGCTATTCTCTTGGATACTCATTTATTACAAGAGAATATAATTTTGAAAAACACACAAAAACTTTTATACATTGTAATCTTATTTTTTAATTGCTTATTTCAACTGCATGCTGCCACAGCACCCACTTTTTACGGAAAATTAGTATTTCATCGTTATAGTGATTATGACGCATGGGACAGTAAGCTTTATCTTTATAATTTCACAACGCAGCAAACCACATTACTGGGCACAAACTGGAAAATTGACCACATGATGAATGGTCATTTTTCTCCAGATGGAAAATGGCTCACTTTTATGGGGGTTAATTCTGGACAGCATTTTGGCGATGCATGGGATGTTTATGCTTGGAGAGTTGGGAGCACGGAATTACCAATCAATTTAACTCAAGGGAATAACAAGCGGGATGAAGATCCTAAATTTATAGATAACCAGCGTATTATTTTTAAACAAAATGGCGATTTAAAAATCGTTAAAATGACTGATCGCACGATTACTTCTGTCACTCAAAATGGTTGGGATATCGAAGAGTCAATGCCTTATCCCATGGTCAATACTACGCAAATCTTATATGCCAAAGGTGCAAGTAGTAATTCTAGAATTTTTAGTATTGATCAGTCGGGTGCATATGATACACAGCTAACCAATATTGCCTCATATTATCCAGTATGGTGGCAGGGAAGCCAGTTTTTATATGTACGCTGGTATAGTTCAACAAATGCTCATGATCAGATCTATCTTTATGATATGGCTAATAAAAAAACCACTCGTTTGCCTTTTAATAGTACAGACGTAAATACATCAGATCCGGCACCTTTAGATCAGCGGTATATGGTGGTATCTCTTGCAGGGCAAACAGGAAGTCGAGGCGGTTATGATTTATATATCGCGGATAGTCTATCAAGCAATGTTTGGCCTTTAGCTGTAAATACCAATTTAAATGAATTAGGGGCTTTTTATACCCCTTATTAATTAATAAAAAAGCCGATTAAGAAATCGGCTTTTTTATTTTGGAAAATAGATTATTCAAAAGAAGTTTCCATTTCTTCCAATTCCATCATAAGTTCTAAAAGCTGCTCTTCATATTGCTCAAGTTTAGCCTTCAGCTCAGTCTGTTCATTCATAAGCTTGAGTAGATCATCCTTACGTGCTGCATCATATAAAGATGTATCTGCTAAAGACTCTTCAATTTTGACAAGCTGTGGTTGAAGCTTCTCAATTTGAGACTCAACTTTTTCGATATTTTTACGAATAGGTCGAGTTTGTTCACGACGGCGAGCTGCTTCTTTACGCTGCGCTTCTTTATCAACTTTAGAAGGGGTAGCAGCAGTAGAGGAAGAAGTATTTTGCCCTACAGCATTCTGAGCATTGATGAGTTGCTGACGTGCTTCACGTAGCCATTTTGCATAATCCTGTAAATCACCTTCAAACTCGGTAGATTTACCGCCGTGTACCAAAAGAAGCTCGTCACAAACACTTGCAATGAGTTGACGTTCGTGGGAAACCAATACGACAGCACCTTCAAAGTCTTGTAATGCCATGCTTAATGCATGACGCATATCAAGATCTAAATGGTTCGTCGGTTCATCTAGAATTAAAACATTTGGACGCTGCCATACAATGAGGGCGAGGGCTAAACGAGCGCGCTCTCCACCAGAAAAGGTTTCACATGGTGTATCCATGCGTTCACCACTAAAGCCAAAACTACCTAAGAACGAACGGAGGGTCGCTTCACTAATTTTTTTATCTGCTAAACGAGCAAGCTGTAACATTGGAGTAGCATGGCCATCTAAAGCATCCATTTGGTGCTGGGCAAAGTAGCCAATATTAAGTAACTCTGACGCCTTACGTTCGCCTGCTAAGAGCGGTAAATCACCTACTAAGCTCTTAATTAAGGTCGATTTACCCGCGCCGTTCATACCAAGTAAACCAATACGTGAGGTTGGTGTAATTTGTAATCTGATTTTTTCGGCAATTTTTTTATCACCATAACCAATGCTGGCATTGTCTAAAGTCAGCAAAGGAGAACTCATTTTGGTCGGTTCACGGAAACTAAAAGTAAACGGCGTATCTACATGAGCGGGTGCAAGTTGCTGCATACGTTCAAGTTGTTTAATACGACTTTGTGCCTGACGAGCTTTCGTCGCTTTTGCTTTAAAACGATCAATAAATTTTTGTAGGTGAGCGCGCGTTTCTTCCTGTTTTTCAAAAGCTTGTTGTTGTTGTGAAAGACGTTCACTACGTGTGGTTTCAAATGTAGAGTAGTTCCCGGTGTAAAGCGTGAGTTCTTGATTTTCAATATGAAGAATATGATCTGTAATTGCATCTAAAAAGTCGCGGTCATGCGAAATGAGAATGAGTGTACCTTCATAGACTTTAAGCCAATCTTCTAACCACAAGATTGCGTCTAAGTCTAAGTGGTTTGTTGGTTCATCTAGTAATAATAAATCTGAACGGCTCATGAGGGTACGCGCCAAATTTAAGCGCATTCGCCATCCACCAGAGAAACTCTCAACGTTCAAACGTAATTGATTTTCTAGAAAACCAAGACCAGCCATGAGTTGAGCAGCTTTAGATGGTGCTGAATAACCATGAATTTCATCAAATCGGCCATGCAATTTAGCCAATTCAAAGTCACTCAGTTGATCTGGTTGAGCAAGCTTATTTTGAATATCCCAAAATTCTTCATCACCTGAAAGAACAAAATCAATTGCAGGCATATCTAGGGCTTTTATTTCTTGCGCCATATGCGCGACAGTCCAGCCTGAAGGACGAGTAAGTGAACCTTCATCGGCACCTAAACTCCCAAGTAATGCAGCAAATAACGTCGATTTACCGGCCCCATTTACACCAGTTAGACCAATCTTCCAACCTGGGTGTAATTGCATAGACGCTTTTTGAAATAAAATACGTCCACCGCGGCGTAAAGAAACTTGGTCAAATTGAATCATCTTATTGTATCGAGGTGAGTTAGGGATGCTGTATTTTAAAGACAACTGCTGATGAAAACAAAACATTCCGGATTTTAGTGAGTCACAGTCAATAATTGCATGTATTAAGATAGGCTGGATTTCGCTATTCATCCGAAATTTTCAAAATATTGAATAAGATAGAACACATTTAAAAAAATATGACTAAAATAAAAACAGTTTAAAGTTTGGTTGATTAATGAGCTACTAATAAAACTAGACTAAGGAAAGTCAAATGAAAAAAAGATTGGGGATTGTTAGTGCAGTATTTTACTGTGCTATGGGAACAGCACATGCGGGACAAAATGTGTGTGTATTTGATTTATTAGGAAAGTCAGGGGAATCCTATAAATTGATGGAAGAGTGGGCGCTTGCAGCGAAAGAGTGGCAAGCTGATATCACTTTAATTCCATTTCAAGATGAAGGTTTGGTTGACCGTAAACTGCGTGAAGGCAAATGTGATGCTGCTTATATGACCTCCATGCGAGCACGAGATTACAATAAATTTGCGGGTTCTATCGATGCGATTGGTGGGGTAACCAGTAATGCTATTGCGCAAAAAGCGATTAGCTACGTTTTAGATAAGCGTAATAAAAATCGCATGGTGACTATACAAAATGGAACAAATTACGAGGTCGTTGGTATTGTCCAGATTGGATTGGCATATTTATTTGTAAGAGATAAAACCCTTAATTCAATTGAAAAAGTACGTGGGACTAAATTTGCTATTTTGCAATATGACACAGCACAGAAAATTATGGTTGAAAGTGTTGGTGCAAAACCCATTCCTTCTGAAATTACCGATTTTGTGAAAAAGTTTAATAGTGGTCAAGTCGATGCAATTGCTGCGCCAGCGTATGCTTATAAACCCTTAGAGATTGGCAAAGGAATTGGAACGAAAGGGGCTATGTTTACTTTTCCTGTCGTGAATGTCACTGGTGATTTAATTGCGAGAAATGACAAATTTCCAGTCGATTTTGGAATAAAGTCGCGTGATTGGTTTATACAAAAACTACCTCAGAACTTTGCCATGATAAAACGGCTAGAAATGGGTGTGCCATCAAAAATTAAAATGAATTTTTCAACCGAAGATAAAACTAAATATCAAAAAATTTTACGTGATGGTCGCATCAGTTTAACAAAACAGGGTGTGTACGATGCAACAATGATGAGTGTACTGAAGCGTGCTCGCTGTACAGTCGAACGGATAAATTTTGAATGTACGCTTAATGGAGAGTAGTTTATTTTTTAAACACAAAAACGCTACATATATTTCAAAACTGAATATGGGTATGAAAATTGTGAATATAAAAAATAACTTACGTAAAATCAGCTATTTTTCCTACTAATAAATAATTTGTGTCTGACAAACAATGATCTGAAGGAATAAAAAAAATTGAGTAAATGCTCTATTTTTTTCTAAAAAACATGATTAATATCTGTCTTTGAAAGGAAACTTCAAACAAAAAATCTGTTCCGTGGAAGGATGAAGAAAATGAAAAAAATCGTACTTGCTATGGCTGCCGCTTCTGTTGTTGGTTTTTCTGCTTCAGCGCAAGCAGCGAGTACCGTATGTGTATTCGACCTCTTAGGAAAAGCAGGCGACTCATATAAAATGATGGAAGAATGGGCTCTAGCTGCAAAAGGCTGGGGTACTGAAATTAACTTAGTTCCTCGTCAGGACGAGGCTGTTGCTGATAATGATTTTAAAGCAGGCAAATGTGATGCTGTAGCAATGACAGCAATGCGTGCACGCCAATATAACAAATTCGCAGGATCTATCGATTCACTCGGCGGTGTTCCAAATAACCAAATCGCTCAACGTGCAATTACTTATGTATTAGATGCGCGTAATGCAGCAAAAATGACCACTAATATGGGTGGTAAAAAATATGAAGTTGCTGGTATTTCTCCGCTAGGTTCAGCATTCATTTTCGTACGTGACAAAAACATCAACTCTGTTGAAAAAGCTGCGGGTAAAAAATTCGCCGTGTTAGGTTATGACGATGCACAAAAAATTATGGTGCAACGCGTAGGTGCTCAAGCGGTTCTTTCTGATATTTCAAACTTTGCTGCGAAATTTAACAATGGTCAGGTAGATATGGTAGGTGCGCCTGCTTATGCTTACAAACCATTAGAGTTAAATAAAGGTTTAGGTGCAAACGGTGTAATGTGGAACTTCCCTGTATTACACGTTACAGCCGATCTAGTATTACGTTCTGATAAATTCCCAGCTGGTTTTGGTCAAAAATCTCGTGACTGGTTCGTTAAACAGTTACCTAAGAACTTTGCAATGATCAACCGTTTAGAAGCGCAAATTCCTGGCAAATACAAAATGAACTTAAGTGCAGAAGACAAACTTAAGTATCAAAAAATGTTGCGTGATGGTCGTATGGACTTAACTAAACGCGGTGTTTACGATGCAGGAATGATGTCTGTATTGAAAAAAGCACGTTGTTCTGTAGACAAGGCTAACTTTGAATGTTCAATGCCTGGTGAATAATCTTAATTTCTCTCAAAAAGCCTAGACCTAGTTCTAGGCTTTTTGTTTTATGTGTGCTGTCAATTCTGCCATTGTGGTTAGTTAGAAAGACGTTAAGCTAAATTTAGATAAAAACTTCATAAGGAAACATGAAGGTATAAAAATGGATCAAGGACTTGAGTGATTAAAATAATTGCTAATAGATAGGTCAATCGCTATCTATTTTTCATGGAAATAAAATCATAAAAGCAAATAGGGTCTATACAAATATTCCATCATGATTTTTATATGAGGCCTATCCGATTCATACCTGATCGGTGTGAAATTTCTTGGTATCGAAAAACAAAAACTCCACAAGGAAAGGAAAAAGAATATGCAATTTTCCAAAATGCTATTACTTGCGATGGGACTTACCACAGTTTCTTTTGCAGCTCAGGCTAAACAAACAGTATGTGTTTTTGACTTCGTTGGTAAGAATGGCGATGTCTATGCGCTGATGAAGGATTATCAACTTGCCGCTAAAAACTGGGGAGCTGATATTGAACTTAAAGTAAACCAGAATGAAGCCGTGATTGCTGAAGATTTTAAAGCGGGTAAATGTGATGGTATTAGTGTCTCAGGGATGCGTGGCCGTCAATTTAACTCATTTACTGGGTCATTAGACGCGATCGGGGCCATTCCTGACCTCAAGCTTGCTGTAAAAATAATGCAAGGTTTAGCGAGTCCAACTTTTAGTAAATATATGGTTAATGGTCGCTATGAGGTTGTAGGTGTTATTCCAGTTGGTGATGCTTATCTTTTAGTAAATGACCGCAGCATCAATACAGTAGCGAAAGCCGCAGGAAAGAAAATTGCGGTTCTTGACTACGATGAAGCCCAAAAAATTATGGTTCAGCAAGTAGGGGCGCAGGCTGTTAGTGCTGACATAACCAATTTCGGTGCCAAATTTAATAACCATCAAGTTGATATTATTGGTGCACCAGCGGCGGCCTTTAAACCTTTAGAACTACAAAAAGGTTTAGGAACAAAAGGCGCGATTGTAAATTATCCGATCTTACAGGTGACAGGCAATATTATTATCCGTCCTGATAAGTTCCCAGCTGGTTTTGGTCAGAAATCTAGAGAATGGGTTTCGGGTCAGTTACCACGTGCCTTTACCATCTTGGGTAAAATGAAAGCTGATATTCCGCAAAAATACTGGATGGATGTTCCAGCAGCAGATAAACCGGGTTACCAAAAGCTTATGCGTGAGTCACGAATTAACCTTACACAGCGTGGTGTATATGATAAACGTATGATGAAACTCCTTTGGCAATTCCGTTGTAAGCAAGATGCTAAAAACTTCGAATGTGGTTTACAGGAAGAAAATTACAAATAATCTTGATAAAAATACTCAAGATTCACTTTAAAGTTCGAAGACAGACCCTATATTGATTATGCTATACTCAATATAGGGTCTTTTTTATTTTGAAAGGCACAGCAAAATCCGAGGAACAATCATCATGAATGCCCAAGCTCTAGTTTTGACAGATAATGCTGCCAATAAGGTACGCCAACTCCGTGATAGTGAAGGGAATGACGATCTCATGTTACGTGTATATGTAACAGGAGGCGGGTGTTCAGGGTTTTCGTATGGCTTTAACTTTGCTGAAAGCGTAAATGAAGATGATGCAGAATTCGTAAATGGCGATGTAAAAATGCTTGTTGACTCACTTAGCTATCAATATTTAATTGGCTCAGTGGTTGATTATGTAGAAGGTCTTGAAGGGTCACGTTTTATTATCCAAAACCCGAATGCGACAACAACATGTGGTTGTGGTTCTTCGTTCTCGATTTAAAAAGAATTCTAAAATTTAAAAACCTCTCTATCTTGAGAGGTTTTTTATTGATTAGATGTTTATTGATGATGCACTGATTCTAAAAAATATTGCACAAGTTCAGGTGCATTCTGATATGGAATCCAATGCGAAGCATCCATAAAAACTGCGTTATAACTATTTTTAAAATAATGTGCGTTTAACTCGGCACTTTTTTCTGTAACGGCAATATCATGTTTACCCCAAATAAAAAGAGTAGGAACATCAATTGCTTTAAAAGGATTTTGAGGCTTGTCCCAAAAAAAGCCACGATACCAATTCAACGCCGTAGTTAATCTATTTTCTTCTATAAATTCAGCCTCGAATATCGCAATTTGCTCTTCGGTCATGCCTGATGACTTAAGAAACTTACGGCCCAATTTAGGTATCTTTTTAAATAAAAATTCAGGAAGAAGAGGCAGCTGAAAAATTGCAAAATAATAAGATTTAAAAAGTTGTTTGCTGCTTAAGCAGGCTTTTAAAAAAGCAGCTTGATGTGGTACAGAAACTAAAGTGAGATGTTGAATATATTGTGGATACTTCATTGCAACACCCGAAGCGATTGCCGAGCCCCAGTCATGTCCAATTAAATAAACTGGCTGGCCAAGCTGCTCAATTAAACCTGCCACATCTTCTACAAGTTCACTCAATGAATATTGAAATCGGCTTTGGGGCCTAGCATTTAAACTATAACCACGTTGATGGATCGCAAGCGTTCTAAATTGATATTGATGCAATAACTTGGAGGTTTGCTCCCAACTATGAGCAGTTTCTGGAAAACCATGCAATAAAACAACGAGTGGACCATCTATAGGGCCTGAATCAATCACATCGAATGTCCAAGCCCCACGTGTGTATTGATGAATACGTTTAGTCAGATCCATGAATAATATGTCCCAAATTATTTTTGTTGGCACTTATCATGAGTTTTTATGCTCATTTAAATAACAGCATTTCGGGTCAGTAAATGTGTTATCAGGTCGAATCTGACCAATCAAATCGATGTGTAGCTTTATACCGCCGTGATTGTACCTAAAATTCTAAAATCCGACGCACCTGTTACCGCTGGCAAATTACCACTTAAACCATTTACAAAACGCATTGCTAACCATGCAAATGCTGTAGCCTCGACCCAAGTAGGGGAGAGCCCTAAGACATCTGTAGGTTGGACAGACCAATTGTGCTTACGAAGACGCCAGCGTAATTGCTCTAATAAATAAGAGTTATAAGCACCACCACCACAAACATACACTTCACCTGTTTCCATCTCAGAGCGATAAATCGCTTTTTGAATGGCACGCACAGTAAGTTTTAATAAGGTGGCTTGGATGTTTTCAGGTGTATCTTCTAACTCATCGTAAGTTAAATCATTTCGCCAATCGATTAACTGATCATCTAACCAGTCAAGATTAAAGTCTTCACGTCCCGTACTTTTAGGTGGTTCTTTAGAAAAATATTCATGCGCATGGAGACGGTCGAGTAAAGAGCGAATAGGATGACCATAGGCAGCCCAATCGCCATTTTCATCATAGGGATGGCCTGTATGGCGATGGCACCAAGCATCCATCAAAATATTTGCAGGCCCTGTATCAAAACCAAAGACGCCATCAGCATTATTGGCAGGCAACATACTCACATTAGCAATACCACCCAAATTCAAAATCACACGATGAATACTGGGATGTTGAAATAGTGCTTGATGGAAAGCCGGAACCAATGGCGCACCTTGACCGCCTGCTGCCATATCTCTACGACGGAAATCTGAAACAACAGGAATCTGAGTGATTTCGGTAATGATATTTGGATCGCCAATTTGAAGGGTAAACCCATGTTCTGGACGGTGACGAATAGTCTGCCCATGTGACCCAATTGCTTTAATTTGACTACGATCTAACTGGTTTTTTTCAATTAGATGATTAATGCCCTGACCAATCATCTTCGCTAGAGCAACATCAGCTTTACCCATGCGGTCAATTTCATTGTCATCAGGTAAAGTTAACGACATAAGCTCATCACGTAACTCGGGTTCAAATGGAACTGTAAGAGTGGCATGAAGCTGTAGTGGCTCAAATGAAGCCGCAACAATATCCACACCATCCATACTAGTGCCAGTCATTACGCCGATATAGATTGCGCTCATATGCAACTTCCCCTGCAAGACGCTGAAAAAATGTTAGTATATCGCACAAATTGAATAACTGATGTGTTTAGGTTTTGTGATGTCAAATTTCTTGCCCGCCGAAGAACAGCTTGCCCTCATCCAACGAGGCACGCACGAAATTATTTCAGAAGAAGATTTACTGAAAAAGCTCAAAGAGAATCGTCCTCTTAAAATTAAAGCTGGTTTCGACCCTACAGCACCAGATTTACATTTAGGACATACGGTTCTTATTAACAAACTAAAAACTTTCCAAGATTTGGGCCATGAAGTTACCTTCTTGATTGGTGACTATACAGCTATGATCGGTGACCCAACTGGTAAAAGCGCAACTCGTCCGCCGTTGTCACGTGAACAAGTAGAAGCCAACGCTAAAACGTATCAAGAACAAGTTTTCAAAATATTAGATCCGAATAAAACAAAAGTACGTTTCAACTCAGAATGGTTTAATCAAAAGTCTGCTGCTGACCTTATTCAGCTAGCAAGCCAGCAAACCGTATCTCGCATGTTAGAACGTGATGACTTTACTAAGCGTTATAGCAACCATCAGCCAATTGCAATCCATGAGTTTTTATATCCTTTAGTTCAAGGTTATGACTCAATTGCACTTGAAGCTGATGTAGAGTTAGGTGGTACAGACCAGACCTTTAACTTACTTATGGGTCGTACTTTACAAAGCCGTTATGGTCAAGAATCACAAGTGTGTATCACTGTACCGATTCTAGAAGGTTTAGATGGCGTAAATAAAATGTCTAAATCTTTAGCTAACTATATTGGTGTGTTTGATACACCAGGGGCAATGTACCAAAAAGTTTTATCAATGCCTGATTCTTTAATTGAACGCTATTTCGATTTACTCAGCTTTAAATCTCTAGATGAGATCAAAGCTTTATTAGATGAAGTTGCTGCTGGTCGTAATCCACAAGAAGTAAAGCGTATTCTTGCACTTGAGCTAGTTGAGCGCTTCCATGATGCAGAAGCTGCCGCTAATGCACATAAAAGTGCTGGCAACCTTATTACAGAAGGTGAAGTACCAGAAGACACCCCAGAGGTGACTATTTCGCGTGGTGAGTTTGGTGGAGAAATCTTTATTGCCACGATTCTACGTGTAGCTGGATTAAATCCAAATGCTGCAGCTGCAAAAGATGCGGTAGCTCGCGGTGCAGTAAAAGTTGACTGGAATGCTGTCGATGCAGGTTTTTCTGTAAAAGAAAATGGTACTTTCATTATCCAGTCAGGTAAAAAAGCAATTGCACGTGTAACGTTCACTGATTAAGAATGTTATGTGGTGATAAAAAGCAGGAGTAATCCTGCTTTTTTTTATTCAATGGTCACAAAAGCAATTTAACGTTCCACGTGGAACAATCTATAGATTAATAATGAAAAGTAATCAAAGCAAATAAGAAGATAGAAATATAGTTTGAGAGTAGAGTATTTGCTCTATTATTTCTTTGGAATCTTTGGAATCTTTGGAATCT
>NZ_JRVL01000232.1:0-12873 GCF_054823985.1 Acinetobacter sp. GN11
GAAACATTTTAAACATTATTTGCTCAAGTTGTTATAACAGGTTGTAAGCCGTGAGCCAGCTATCCCAAGACCCCAAAAATCATAAGCCTCTTTACGATCAGTTAAGGGAACTCATCCTGAACAAAATCGTAAATGGTGAATATGCTGTTCTTAGCCAAATTCCATCTGAAAATGAGTTTGCTGAACAGTTCGGTGTAAGCCGAATCACAGTTCGCCAAGCACTCAACCAATTACAGTTAGAAGGTTATATTTTTAAAGTTCCGGGTAAAGGGACTTTTGTAAGTAAGCCAAAAACCTTTCAGAACATTTCAAGTTTGCAGGGTTTTGCAGAAGCAATGTCATCTGCTGGTCACGAAATTTTAAACCGTGTCATCTCGGCTGAGCTTAAGCAGATCCCGATGCATGTTGTACCGAAATTAAAGTTACCTGTTAAAGCAAATGTGTATGAAATTCAACGGGTACGCTTACTTAACCGACAACCCGTTTCTTATGAATTGACCTATTTACCAGAACACATTGGTTTGAAGCTTAAAGAAAAAGCGATTGATTTACGCACAACCGATATTTTCAAGGCCCTAGAAGAAGAGTGTGACATTCCTTTAGGGCATGCTGATTTAAGTATTGATGCAACCGTAGCAGATGAAGAATTATCGGCTTTGCTGCAAGTCGAACTCGGAACTCCGGTATTACGGGTCGAACGTTTGACTCACGATGCAAACGGGCAACCGATTGACTATGAATATCTCTATTTTTCAGGCGATACCTTCCAGTACCGTTTACGTATTCATCGTTAATAACACAGATAAAAATAAGGAATATTCAATGGAAACTAAATATCTTGAGTTTGATATTGTGGTTATTGGTGGTGGAACTGCTGGGCCAATGGCAGCAATTAAAGCAAAACAAGAAAACCCTAATTTAAAAGTCTTACTGATCGAAAAAGCGAATGTAAAACGCAGTGGGGCTATTTCAATGGGTATGGATGGGCTTAATAATGCCATCATTCCAGGGTACGCAACACCAGAGCAATACACCAAAGAAATTACGATTGCCAATGATGGCGTTGTGAACCAAGCAACTGTATATGCATATGCAAAGCACAGTTTTAAAACGATCCAACAGCTAGATCAATGGGGAATTAAATTTGAAAAAGATGAAACAGGTGAGTTCGCAGTAAAAAAAGTACATCACATGGGGGCATATGTTTTACCAATGCCTGAAGGTCATGATGTAAAAAAGGTTTTATATCGTCAGTTAAAGCGTGCCCAAGTCAAAATTAACAACAGAATTGTGACTACAAAGCTTTTAAAAAATGAGCAAGGTGCAATCAATGGCGTACTTGGCTTTGATTGTCGTAGTGGCGATTTCTATGTCATTAAAACTAAAGCTGCCATTTTATGTTGTGGTGCAGCAGGGCGTTTAGGTCTGCCAGCTTCAGGTTACTTAATGGGCACTTATGAAAACCCAACCAATGCAGGCGATGGTTATGCCATGGCATACCATGCAGGAGCAGAACTTGCCAATTTAGAATGCTTTCAGATCAATCCGCTGATTAAAGATTATAACGGTCCAGCTTGTGCCTATGTGACAGGCCCATTGGGTGGATATACCGCCAATAGTAAAGGTGAACGTTTCATTGAGTGCGACTACTGGAGCGGTCAAATGATGTGGGAGTTTTACCAAGAGCTGGAAAGTGGTAATGGTCCGGTGTATTTAAAGGCAGATCATCTGGCTGAAGAAACGATTCAAACCATTGAAGAGATTTTACATACCAATGAGCGCCCAAGTCGCGGACGTTTTCATGAAGGCCGAGGAACCAATTATCGTCACGATATGGTTGAAATGCACATTTCAGAAATTGGTTTTTGTAGTGGACACAGTGCTTCTGGTGTATGGGTAAATGAAAAAGCAGAAACTTCAGTTAAAGGTTTATACAGTGCAGGAGATATGGCTGCCGTACCTCATAACTATATGCTTGGTGCATTTACCTATGGCTGGTTCGCTGGAGTAAATGCCGCGCACTATGTGAGTTCAATTGAACATAGTGAATTAAACCAAACTGAAATAGAAGCAGAGAAAGCACGAATCTTTGCACCGCTTGATTGCTCAGAAGGTTTACCAGCGGAACAGGTGGAATATAAGCTGCGCCGTTTTGTAAATGACTATTTGCAGCCACCCAAAACTCGCCAAAAAATGGAAATTGGCCTGAAACGTTTTGAAGAAATCAAACAGGATATTGCTCGAATCTCTGCAAGAAATCCACATGAATTGATGCGCGCTGCCGAAGTTTCTTTTATCCGAGATTGTGCGGAAATGGCAGCTAGAGCCTCACTTTTTAGAGAGGAAAGCCGTTGGGGACTTTATCACTACCGAGCAGATTTCCCTCAAAAAAATAACTCGGATTGGTTCTGTCACGCACATTTGAAAAAAGATGAACACGGCAACATGACCAGTTTCAAAAAAACAATCGAGCCTTATGTGGTTCCGATTAATCAAGATGAAGCTGTGTCTTATGACCGTTTACGCATTCAAAAAGATGTTGCTCTTGCAGACTAAATAAATCAGGAATTCAAACAATGGCTTTTATTTTTAAAGAAGTTCAGCACCGTACTGTCGCACCCGTCATTATTGATGAAGATAAATGTATTGCTGATAAAGGATGCACAGTCTGTGTAGATGTTTGTCCAATGGACTTATTGGCAATCGATCCTCTAACTCAAAAAGCTTATATGCAATTTGATGAGTGTTGGTACTGCATGCCATGTGAAAAGGACTGCCCAACAGATGCAGTCAAAGTAAATATCCCATACCTACTCAAATAATTAATTTGGAATACTCAACATGAGACAAAATAAATTGATCAATAGAAAACTATTACTCAATAGCTTAATTGGTGCCATTGTACTTGGCACTTTGGGGTGCGGCAGTAAAACAGAAACTGTTCGTGTAGCGATTGGTACACAAGACACAACCATTAACTGTGCAACAGGTGGGTTGCTCATTCGTGAATTGAATTTAT
This sequence comes from Acinetobacter sp. GN11, assembly GCF_054823985.1. NCBI lineage: Bacteria > Pseudomonadati > Pseudomonadota > Gammaproteobacteria > Moraxellales > Moraxellaceae > Acinetobacter > Acinetobacter sp. GN11. The sequence continues at coordinate 3,020 of NZ_JRVL01000232.1, forward strand.
TACCAAAATATTTACCCAAAGATGGTGAATACAAGAATGTTAAATATGACATTCAATGGAAAAACTTTACCTCTGGTGCACCACTTACTAGTGAGATGGTGGCTGGGCGTCTAGATTTGGGAGCAATGGCCGACTTTCCTGCTGTAAATAATTTAGCGGCATTTAAAAAGGCTGGGAAAGAAAGCATATTTTTAGCGCCGTTATCAGGCAGCATTAATGGCAGTGGTAATGCGATTGTTGTCCCTATTGACTCAAAAGTAACATCCCTAAAAGAGTTAAAAGGGCAAACCATTTCGGTACCTTTTGCCTCAACTGCCCATGGACTATTATTGCGGGCCATTCAAGCTGAAGGTTGGCAGCTTGATAAAGATATTAAGGTAATTGCTCAGGCTCCAGAAGTGGCAGGCCCTGCATTAAAAAGTCATAAGATTGCTGCGCATGCTGACTTTGTACCGTTTGGTGAGTTATTTGCTTACCAAGGTTTTGCTAAAAAAATCTATGATGGTTCACAAGCAAAATCACCGACATTTCATGGCTCACTTGCGAGCAAAGATTATGCACAGCAACACCCAGAGGTCATAAAAGCTTACTTACAAGCGACCATTGAAGCAAATCGCCTGATTCGGGAACAACCTGAAAAATATAGTGAATTTATTTCTGAAAAAACAGGGATTCCTGCCGAGGTAGTCTACCTGTTTCATGGTCCATTAGGTCTGCAAACTCGTGACTTAACGTGGAAACCTGAATATCGAAAAGCGACTCAAATTGCGATAGACACCTTAAAAGTTTTAGGAAAAAACGACGGTACGCTTGATGTAAATAAATTTATTGATGACCAATATATTAGGGATGCATTTCAGGCATCTGGACTTAATTACAGCCAGCAATTGGCTGACTATGCAAAATCACCTTTGGTTGCCAATGACGCTTTAACGGGCCAACCCATCAAAACATTTGATCGGGTGACTCAAATTTGGGTAAAGGGCGAAGAAAAAGTGCGTAGCTATGAAACGCCTGAGCATGCTTTTTCTGATTTAAAGAAAGTTCGAGCAGCTGGCAAAACGGTGCGTGTGGTTTATAGCCAAGATCATCAGTCCGACATTAAGTTACTTGCTAATCTAGCATGGTATGCCACAGATAAAGCAGGACAAATTCAGGCCTTTTTATTAAAAGATGATGCTGAAAAATGGGCTAAACAACAGGGCGGAAAAGTATATGACTTTAAAGCTATTCAGCTTGTAACACAGAGCTGATGTGTTGTCTTACCCAATGAGCAGGAGGTGACGAATGAGTAGTTTAGTCCAGATAAAACCTAAAAACCAAAGTACATTTTTGATTAGATTTTTCCAACAATTGAGGTTATTTCCGACGCATTTAAAAAGCTATGTTATTGCTTTTACATCTATAGCTTTCTGGATAGTAATTTGGCAAGGCCTAGCTCAGTTTAAAATAAATTTAGGCATTGTGAACTTTAGCAATGTCCCCACACCTTTAGATGTTATTCATGCGCTTTGGGCTTTCTTTCAACTCAGCACCGCATTTGAACATGTTGAATCTAGTGTCTTTCGAGTAGTGGTTGGTTTTGTATTGGCTGCTTTAATTGGTGTAGGTATTGGTTTGTTAGCAGGACGTTATCAAAAACTTGCTGCATTTCTAATGCCGCCATTAGAAGTATTACGTCCAATTCCAGCAGTAGCATGGATTCCTTTAGCGATTCTGATTTTTCCATCCTCAGAAGCTTCTATGATTTTTATTACTTTTATAGGGGCTTTATTTCCAATTTTGTTAAACACGGTACATGGCGTTGGTGCAGTTGACCCAAGACTCGTTGCATCAGCGAAAAGCTTAGGTGCTTCTGATCTAGCTATCATTTATGAAGTCATTATTCCGGGGGCATTACCTAACATTATTACTGGTTTATCTATTGGAATGGGTACTTGTTGGTTCTGTTTAGTGACTGCCGAAATGATTTCGGGCCAACACGGAATTGGATATTTCACATGGGAATCTTTCACCTTGCAAAACTATAGCAATATCGTGGTTGGCATGGTGCTGATAGGAGCATTAGGTATGTTTAGCAGTACATTGGTGCGTGTGATTGGAAACCGATTTACCCCATGGTATCAATTGAGGAAGTCTTAAAATGTCAATTACACAAGGCCATGTGCGTATTCAAAATCTATCGCTACATTTAGGACAAGCTAAAAATCGTTTTCAGGCATTAGATCGGGTTAATTTTGAAATACAACCGGGTGAGTTTATATGTCTACTTGGCCCATCTGGTTGCGGTAAATCTACATTATTAGGTGCTTTGGCAGGGCACTTACCGATTAGTTCTGGGACTTTAACGGTCGATAATGAATCTATACTTGAACCGCATCCAGACAGAGGTTTGGTGTTCCAGCAACATACCTTATTTCCATGGAAAAGCGTGCTTGAAAATATTGCCTTTGGTTTAAAAATGAAAGGCATCGCCAAACAAAAGCGTATTGAACAAGCTAAGAAAATGGTTGATCTGGTCGGACTTAAAGGTTTTGAGCATAAATTTCCAGCCGAACTTTCTGGTGGCATGCAGCAACGAGTTGAAATTGCGAGAGTACTGATTAATCAACCTCGCATTTTATTAATGGATGAGCCTTTTGGTGCGTTAGATGCTCAAACTCGTTTAAAAATGCAAATGCTATTACTCGAAATTTGGCAAGAAATCCAAACGTCGGTTTTATTTATTACCCACGATATTGATGAGGCACTTTTTTTAGCTGATCGAGTGTTGATTATGAGCCATAGACCGGGGCGAATTATTGAAGAAATTCCGCTTAAGTTTGAACGTCCACGAGACATTGAGCTTGTAACAAGTAGTGAATTTACAGCTATTAAAAAACATTGCATCCAGACTTTAAAAGAAGCCACTCAACAAGAAGAGTTAAGCCGCTTAAATCCTCTAGGGCTTGGAAAGAAATCACAAATTAAGGAATACGAATGAGTTTTTATTATCAAGCTTTAGATGACCTCGATGAATATAATCAGGAATTTCTTGCACAGCTTAATCACGCAGATGAAAAGATTCGCTTTGTCGCTTTAATGAATATTGGTGATGAAGAAAATCCAGATTTACTCCCTTGGTTGCATGCAGCACTACAACACGACTCTTCAGCTTTAGTTCGTGAAGAAGCGGCAAAAAAATTAGAAAGTTGGGAAGATCCAATTAGTTTACAAGTATTAGCTCAAGCCTTATTTGATGCAGATTTGAATGTTAGACAAGCTGCTAGTCAAAGTTTAAGTGAAATCAAAGAAGCTGCATCAGCCGATGTACTTGCCTCATATTTACAGCATGAAGATACTTTTGTACTAAGTGCAATCTTACGCGCTTTAAAACCTTTACGAGCGCAGCAATTCTTTGCAGAAATATCAGCTTTGGTCCAGCATCAAGATGCTCCTGTGCGTCGTGAAGCTGTGAGTGCTCTAAGTTGGTTGCAACAAGATCAAGCCATTGCAATATTGGCAAAAATTGTTGAAACAGATATAGATGATGAAGTACGACGTATTGCAACAGGTGGTTTGGCTTATAGTCAGAGCATATCAGCTGAAGTTATCCAAGCACTTCATCATTCTTTAACCTCGGAAAGTTGGCAACTAAGAGTCGAAGCTGCACTTACGATTGGAAAATTACATATCGTTCAGCTCGAAAATCCGTTAATACATGCTTTATCTGACTTATATTGGCAAGTACGTATTGCCGCAGTTCGAAGCTTAGGGGTATTCAAGTCGCGTCTGGCAGTTAGTCATCTGTTTGATAACTTTAATCATGAAATTAGCAATTTACGTAAAGAGGTCGCTTTAGCACTAGGTGAAATTGGCACATCAGAAGCTCAGAATCTATTAGAACAACATCAAAATGACTCAGATCCAGAAGTACGAAAAGCGATTCGTATTGGATTAAATCAAATTGGTGAGGTGAAATATGCAAACCAGACCTGATATTCGTGTCGATACTACAAATAAACAGGTTCACTTTATATGGACCGATGGTTTAACCGTATCTCTGAGTCATCAAAATTTAAGAGAAATTTGCCCATGTGGCTTTTGCCGAGCGAAGCGAATTAAGCAAATTAAAATTGAAGATCAAAATGTTGAAGTGACAGCTATGTTCGATCAAGGATATGGGGCCCAAATTTGTTTTAGTGATGGGCATGATAAAGGGATTTTTCCGTGGGCTTTTTTAAAAGAATTTGCTAAGTGCTAATAGATGCCTTCTGCTTGGGACAGAAGGCATCTTATTTAATTAATGATCATGTTCTAAATAATCTGGTTTTTTCGGAAGCGCAAGGCTACACAAGAAACAGATAATCAACATGACAATCACATAAATAAAGAAGGTATTTTCAATTCCAGCAGCTTTGAATTGCAAGGCAACCGAAGGTGCAGAACCACCAAAAATAGCATTACCTACCGCATATGAAAATCCGACCCCAAGTGCGCGTACGTGAGGTGGGAACATCTCAGCTTTTACTAAGCCACTAATAGATGTATAGAAACTCAAAATCATCATCATAAAAATGAGTAGCAAGGTAATGATGATCGGCGAATCTATATAATTAGGCATTCCAATTGCCATCACTGGATAAATAAAAATCGCAGATAATAAGCTAAATGCCAGCATTGAAGAACGTCGCCCAATGCGATCCGAAATGGAACCAAATACAGGTTGAGCACACATATAGACAAATAACGCGAAGGTCATAATGTAACCAACGGTTTTTCCATCCATCCCTAAATTAGTTAAATAGGTTTTTGAATAAACGGTTTCAACATAAAAAGTTAATGAACCCGCAGAGGTATAACCAACCACTAATAAAAAGGTTTTCCAATGCTTTTTAAAGAGTTCTCTTAAGCTACCTGACTCTTCACGTTCACTGTCTTGATGAGAAAGCGTTTCTTCTAAACGACTCCGTGCGAGTAAAGATACAATCGCAGCAATACCACCAATAACAAATGGGATACGCCAACCGCCATTAAGCAATTGGTCCTCACTCAAAAACGTTAATAAAATTACACCGAGTAAGCTGGCGAGTAACTGGCCACCAGAGAGTGTGACGTATTGAAAAGAAGAGTAAAAACCACGTTGACCCTTTAAACCTAATTCACTCATATAGGTTGCAACGGCACCATATTCACCACCCACCGATAGACCTTGAAGTAAGCGTACTACCAGTAAAAGAAATGGAGCAAATAAACCAACTTGATCATAAGTCGGTAGGGCTGCAAATAGAAAAGAGCTCAAAGCCATTAAGCAAATTGAGACAATCATTGATTTTTTTCGACCGTGTCGGTCTGCAATGCGCCCAAATATCCAGCTACCAATAGGACGCATAAAAAAGCTTGCTGCAAATACACCCCAAACGTAGATCGATTTGGTCGTGCTATCCATGTCTGGTGCAGTCAGAGCTTGAGTAAAGTAAGCAGCAAATACCGCATAGATATAAAAGTCGAACCATTCAACCAAATTACCTGAAGCTGCACCTACAATCCCTCGTATTCTGCTGCTCTTTTCTTCCTTAGTATATGTCATAGATATTCCGTCAGTTAGCAGAAAAAAATAGAAATTTTCAGATGTACTGAACAGGAAATAGAATGAATCTTTAGATATCACTCAATCCTGAGTACTTTCTTAGAATTCCTCTCCATTCATTTTTTATAATTTTAAATTTCCATTCTAGTGATTCTATGATCTTTTGTTCGATTTAAAGATATTTTTATCGATAATCGAACAATTCCTTAATTTAGTGAGTTGATCAATGCACCATAAACTTTATTTAAAATCAAACATCTAATTTATTAACCATATTCGTTATTGTATTCCTCCTTGGTCTAGACCTATTTCTGAGCTTAGTTTTATTTTGACTATTTGGTAATACTTAAAAAGTTATAGTCCTAATTCCAAAGAAAATAAACGATATTCATATAATGATGACGCTTTATTACACAAAATTTACTTGATCTAAAAATTATATAATTTGTTGTTTCTCTATATTTGTCACTGTATTCTTGCGTGGCTAAAAATAGGCTCAGTAGTTACTTCTAGCGCTTCAAATTATGCACGGTATGGCAGGTAGTTATTCAATGGAAAGACGTTCGTTAAATCTTCACTTCATGACATGCTCTAAAACGGTATTGGCTTCATCTATTGCACTCATAACATCTGTCGTTTATGCAAATGAAGCGGAGGTTTCTAAGCTCCCAACGATTACCGTAAATGCCACTCAAAACTCTAACGATTTGTATTCCTCAAAAAAAGTTGATTTATCTGGTTTTCAAACAGGCGATGTAAAGAAAGTTCCTGCATCTATTACCACCATTACTTCTGAGCGCCTAGCAGATCAACATGCAAAAACGCTAACTGATGTTATTAAAAATGATTCATCGTTGGGAGATGGCTACGCTGCTATTGGGTATTATCCAAACTTTGTAGCACGTGGTTTTGCCCTCGATTTAGGCTCTAGTTATCTCATTAACGGTCATACCATACGTGGCGAGCAAAATGTAGCTTTAGAAAATAAAGAGCAAGTTGAAATCTTAAAAGGGATTTCTGCGATTCAAAGTGGCATGTCGACGCCAGGCGGTGTTGTAAATTATGTAACTAAAAGACCTGCCAATGTTAAAGATATTACTGTAGATGTAAATTCAGAAGGTGGTTATACACTGGCAACGGATGTAGGCGGTTTTTTAAATGATAATTTTGGCTATCGAATAAATTTAGCGCATGAAAGTATTCACCCAAATGTTGATCATGCAAATGGTAATCGTGAGTTTGGTTCAGTTGCTTTAGACTGGAAAATTAATGATCGCTCTAAATTACTGTTTGATATTGAAGCCCAGCATCAAAGCCAACGCTCAGTACCGGGTTATCAACTGCTTGATGGGAAAGAAGTACCAACAAATGTAGATCAAGACCGTTTATTGGGGTATCAGTCTTGGAGTAAACCAGTTGTAAATAACAGTGTAAATGCCAGTCTAAAATATCAATACGCTTTTAATGATCAATGGAATGGTAGCTTAAGTGCATCGCAAAGCCGTGTTGTGATTGATGATAATAGTGCTTTTCCATGGGCCTGTTACAGTACGCCAGTTTGCGAAATTAATACTTTTGATAAAGACGGTAATTATGGTATTTATGATTTCCGTAGTCCAGATGACACACGCATTACCAACCAGTTTGCTGCTGGGTTAAATGGTCAATTCAACACTGGTAATATTCAGCATCAAATTGCCTTTGAATTACAAAGTACTTATAAAACCCTAAAACACCATACACCGCTTAATGGATTTATAGGAATAGGCAATATTTATCAAGATACGATTGACTACAGTCCATCATCGGAAAGCATAGGCGACCGTTACAAAGCTCTAGAGAGTGATCAGACTGCATTTACAATCTCTGACCGAGTTCAATTTAATGATCAATGGTCAACTTTGTTGGGTGGAAAACTTATTCATCTTGATGAACAAGCTTATGATCCAGATGGGCAGCAAAGCCGAGACACAGATTTAAATAAGTTTTTACCGCAATTCGCGCTCATGTATAGCCCAACTGCTACGACGAATCTTTATGCTTCATATGCCAAAGGTTTATCAGACGGTGGAGAAGCTCCATGGTTTGCTAATAATCCTCTAGAAGTTTTATCACCTAGAAATTCTGAACAATATGAACTTGGTGTTAAGCAACAAGTACAAAACTTCTTGGTAACAGCAGCTATTTTTGATTTAAAACAAGACAATCAATATAGCAAAGTAAATGCAGATGGGACTTTTGATTTTGTTGAGCAAGGTGAACAGCACAATCAAGGTATTGAGTTAGGTTTAACAGGTGCCTTAACCGATACACTCGACGTAAGCTCTGGTATTACATACACCAGATCACGTCTTGCTGATATTGATAGTGACAGCTACAAAGGTCATCAAACTCAAAATGTACCGAAAGTCCGCGCAACTGCGCAGTTATCTTATAAAGTACCTTCAGTTGAAGGGCTAAGATTACTGAGTGGTATGCAATACAGCAGTAGTAAATATGCAAATAAAGAGGGAACTGTAAAAGTAGGTGGTTATAGTGTCTTTAATATTGGTGCTGCCTATAAAACAAATTTTGCTGGGCATGACACAACTTTTAGATTCAATATTGATAATTTATTTAATAAGAAATATTGGCGTGATGTAGGGGCATTTATGGGGGATGACTATTTATTCTTAGGTAATCCACGTACCGCTCAGTTCTCTACAACTTTCAGTTTTTAAAGTATAGAACAAATAAAAAAGGAGCTTATAAAAGCTCCTTTTTTATTTTCAGGAATTAAGCCGACATTTTTGGTTTAACCATATTATTAATCGACAAGATATCATCAAGCACTTGTGCTGATAATAAACCTTCGTTCTGAACGAGCGCCAATACACTTTGTCCAGTTTCATTTGCAGTTTTAGCAATACGAGTTGTAGTTTCATAACCCAAATATGGGTTAAGTGCAGTCACAATACCAATTGAGTTTTCAACTAAAGCTTTACAGTGTTCAGGGTTCGCCGTAATCGTATCAATACATTTACTTTGGAACATTGCCATCGCGTTACCAAGTAAATCCATAGATTCAAATAGTTTGAATGCAATAAGTGGTTCCATTGCATTCAACTGTAATTGACCAGCTTCAGCAGCTAAAGTTACAGCCAAATCATTTGCAATAATTTGGAAGCAAGCAAGGTTCATCGCTTCAGGAATAACTGGGTTTACTTTACCTGGCATGATCGAACTACCCGGTTGACGTGCTTCTAAGTTAATTTCATTGATACCAGTACGTGGACCACTTGAAAGTAAACGCAAGTCATTGGCAATTTTTGAAAGTTTAGTTGCGGTACGCTTTAATAAACCAGATAAAAGAACAAAGTCACCCATATCTGAAGTTGCTTCGATTAGATCAGGAGCAGACTTAATTTTCTTACCAGAAATTTTTCCAAGTGCTTGAATCGCAAGTTCACGGTAACTATATTCAGTGGTAATTCCCGTACCAATCGCCGTACCACCAAGGTTCATATAAGCTAAAACATTTGGAATAAGCGTATTAATTTGCTCAAGGTCTTTTTGTAAAGTTACCGCAAAAGCACCAAACTCTTGACCTAAAGTCATTGGCACAGCATCTTGTAACTGAGTACGACCCATTTTTAAGATGTGAGCAAACTCTTGAGACTTGTTACGGAAACTTAAGATCAAGTTATTAAAAGGAAGATTTAATTCATCTAAGTTTAATAACAAACCTAAGCGAATCGCAGTAGGGTACACGTCATTTGTTGACTGTGACATGTTAATGTCGTTATTTGGATGTAGATATTGATATTGGCCTTTTGCATGTCCCATATATTCTAAAGCAACATTCGCCAATACTTCATTTGCATTCATGTTGGTTGAAGTACCAGCACCGCCTTGCATCATATCAATTGGGAACTGGTCGTGAAAATTACCGCGAATAAGCTGATTACAGCTGTATTCAATCGCTTCAAATTTAGTTTGATCTAAGCTTTTAAGATTATAGTTCGCTTCAGCACAAGCAAGTTTTACCATTGCTAAGGCTTTAATTAAATGAGGGAAATTTCCCACTTTGCTTTGTGTCAGGTTAAAGTTTTCTAGAGCACGTAATGTTTGAACTCCGTAATAATCATTATTATTGATTTCTCTATAACCAATAAGATCCTTCTCAATACGGGTGGTAATTTCAGCGTTCATCATTAAACTTCGAATTAGTAGAGTAGATAATTCATATTAGATTTCGAAATGCTTCACTTCTAATGCATTTATCAAGTTAATTATGCATTTTTTG
>NZ_JRVL01000233.1:0-983 GCF_054823985.1 Acinetobacter sp. GN11
AGATCATGCAGCAAGTAGTGTTGCAGAAGTGGCAGCAGGTGCAGCAACAAAGGCGACATATGCAACATACACAGGGGCGGGGGCAACTATTTTGGGATTTATTACATCAATTGATTGGGTCGCTTTAACGGGTCTTTTAGTTGCGGTAGTCGGTTTTCTTTTAAATGCTTATTTTCAATTTAAGCGAAATAAGCGTGAAGAGCTTGAGTCGATGTTGCGTATACAGCGAGAGCAAGATTTACATGAGCTAGAAATGAAAAAATTAAATGGGGAATGTAATGTCAAACAAGACTAAATATGTAGTGGGTTTACTAGCAGCTTCGGCTGCTTTTTTTATGGGTGTAAAAGTTGATGAAGGGTTTACGTCAAAGCCGGTAATCCCTGTTAAGGGTGATCGTCCAACGCAGGGGCATGGTTCTACATTTAAACCTGACGGCTCAGCAGTAAAAATTACAGATCCACCAATCACACGGGCAACAGCAGATAAATGGTTGCGTAATGATGTAGCTAAACGTGAAGTTGCATTTAAGGATTCATTGAGGGGGGGGAAATTATCACAAACTGAATATGACATTTATTTGGATTTTTCTTATCAGTACGGTGTACCAACATTCGCAAAATCCTCAATGCTTAAGCATTTAAAGAGTAGTCAATATAAAGCAGCTTGCGACTCGTTGCTTAAATATAAGTATGTAGCAAAGCGCGATTGTTCTATTCGTAAAAATGGCTGCTATGGCGTCTGGACTAGACAACTTGACAGGCATCAAAAATGTATAAGTGCAAACTAGCTGCTTTAATGCTGTGCATTCTGCTTTCAGGCTGCACAGCTCATACGATCAATAGTAATGTGAATGTAGGTATTTGTGTTAAAGCCCTCTAAGGAGGGCTTTAACACTATAAATTTTAGTTATATACCTGTTTTATTCGCCTGACTTTGTTTTCTGCCAAACTTTCTGAATTATTATTTTGGTAATTCTTGAGAC
>NZ_JRVL01000233.1:1083-30854 GCF_054823985.1 Acinetobacter sp. GN11
GGAATTTATATCTCCAATATTTTAAATGAAGACGGCACAATAAAAGATGATATTTATATGGATGAGTTAGAGAGCCATATGAATGCAGCAGGTTATATTTTACAAGATAACGGCTCTCTAATTTTTACATGGTATTAAATAAATTTTACACTTAATCCTGAATTAACTCCGTTGGGTAGACCTAGAAATGTATCAATTCCTATATTTTTTCTTAGGTCTTCTAATACAGTATTTGGATCTACAATTTCTCCGATTTTAGCTATTGAAGCACTACGTGCACCGATAACTTCTTTTGCTCGATACACTTCTAGACTTTTATTTTGATTAATAGCAATCAATGCCAAAGCACGTATATAAAAACGATTAAACTCACCGTCCGCTAGAATTTTATTAGCATCAAATGGAACTTTTGCAGAAACACCATTTTTTCGTACTTCGGTTGCATTGAACATATCTTCTTGTTTCATTGAATCTGCAAGAGTTTGCTCATTACCACTTTTAATACTTTCAACTAGTAAGTGTGAATATTTATCTATTCCATTTTTATTAAAGCGTTTGCTGTAATATAAATTGTTATTAGAAATATCAAGATTTACCTCCTCTAACATTAGTTTTCTTACATCATCGTCTAAATCTAAAAAATTAAACTGCATTATTATCTCCTCCCGATATATTCTAATGGGCCGTTTCGGGTCACGGTTTCAATTACACAAAAAGCTGAATCCGCTTAAATTTTTTATTAGTTTCGATATGGCTTCTATAAAATTTATCTTTGTCTTCTGATCCAATAAATTCTTTGAATGTGCTTGCTTCAAGAAGTCTATAAATAAACCTTTCACCAGTTCTAAGTACTACCGTCAATAAGAAGTGTTGGTAAAGAACATGGCTGATATTGCGGGAATTAACTTCAATTTTTTCCATATTTTGATCAATAATTATGCTAATTAGGGTGGTGACTAAATTGTTGATTTATCGGTGTAACTTAATGTTATTTATTAAAATAATAGTGGTGATTAAATCCAGTAAATAGAGATAATAGTAAAAGGATTTTGGTATGTGCTTTGAAGATCATTTCTTTCATTGCATCACTATCTCAATCGCATCATATCCCAGAATACTTTTCCAAAAACTCATCAATCCATTCTTGAGCTACTTCTATATTGGTTATATCGGCTAGCTTTAAATTAGTTTCTTCTGCTTCGTTAAAACCTTCAATAATAGCTTCAAAAATATTGGCTTCGTTAATAACCTCGCGTGCCATTTCAGCAGCGTCATAACTCTGCTTGGCTTTGTTAAGAGAGGCAATTTGTTTATCAATTCCTGCACCAATTTTACCTAATGCCAATTTAAACTCTTGACGATTAATCGTTAGTGTAGTTTTGGATTTATTAAGTGTTGCGATCATTAGTTTTCCTTGGAATTTAATACTTAAATAATCAATTATGAGCTACCACAACACCAATTATTGACATGTTGATTTTGTTGAAATATAGAGTGGAAAAATCCCCCAATCATTTTAGTAGCCATTTGGATGCTCTTGTCTGTGCTGACTAGGTGGAACAATATCCGTAATGGCGGTAATGCTTTCAACTTCATCCATGTTGAACGTAAGACGTTCACCGCCATTAACAGCTATAAGGCTTAAGACATCATTATGTATGCCTATAAACTCTTTAATTGTGCATCGTCCGTCTTTAAGGCAAACCTGAACAAATTCCATAGGTACCAGCTCTGCATCAGGATCACATACTACATACCAACCATTGCGTATGGCAGGGAACATGGAGTCACCAGTTCCTTTGATACCATATGCATTTTCACCTGCTGCGTGAGTAGGTACATAACCATCCCCGCCATTTCCTTCATAGCCCATATCCGTGAAATAGCCATCCATCCCCATTTTTGAATAGGCTTTAACAGGAACATATCTTTTTTGACGTGGGAATGACGTAAGTGGAGTCTCTACAAACTTAACAGCGTCTTCACTATCGGGAATATTGTATTTTTTCTTAAATGCTTCTATATCAAATTTTTTAAATTCAACAACATCCGCATTTTTTTGAGTGGTTAAGTTAGACAAGTCAGACTGATCAAGATAACCACGCGGCTTATTAAAGGCATCTTCAATTTTTATAGCTGTGTCATCCCCAATATTTTTGGTCGGGTTTTTACCTAAATACTGACTCAACAGGCTATATGACATATCAATCTTCTCAGCAAACTCTTTACGTTTGAGACCAGATTCTTCCATTAGCCTCTTCGCATTAAGAAATCTAATTTCATGAATTGTCTTTAGTTCAGCCATTACAAGAACACCTATAAATCAGATTTTAAAAATACCCTACAGGTAGAAAAAATAAATACCCTGACAGGTTGAATAATATTTACCTTGAGGGTATATTTGTAATTAATTTACCTTTGGGGTGTATTTATGCCTACTCTTTATGAATTTTGGCGAGGATTAAGCAAAAGTGAGCGGGTCCAATTCTGTAGTAATGCAAAGGTTTCATACAGATATATGGAAACTCATTTAATCCATGGTCGAAAGAAACCAAGCATGGAAACCATCCAAAATATGGTTAATGCAAGCAACTCGGAATTAACTCACAAGAGTCTTTTTGATTTCTTTTTAGGAAAACCAACCACAGCCTAAAAGCTAACAAGGCAAAGTATCAACCATATGGTTTAAAAAATAAATGTGAAGGAAATGAGGGATTTCACAATGCAAGAAATGACTCTAAGCAAAGATGCACAAATAGCACTTTGGCAAATGGTAAATAAAACACCTAATTGCACCGCAAAAGAAATTGCTCAAGCAATAGGTGACTCACATAACACAGTTTGTAATTACGGCAACCAGAATATGCCAGCTTATTTGCCAAGTTTGAAAAAGCTTGAGGCAATGATCTTTTTCACTCAGAACCCTGCATTACTTAAAGTTTGGGCTCATGAGTTAGGTTACGCATTAGTACCAGTAGCATGTGACAGCTCTAAACATCATGAGCTTTCAATTTTTGAAGCAATGATGCAGCACAACATCAAAAACGGAAAAGCGAACAGTGTTGTTTATGAGGCGTATGAAGACGGAATTATTACGCCGCTGGAATATGAAGAAATCCACCATCTTACACAAAACTTGATTGAGCTTATCACGGCAGTTGATCAGGCAGCTTTAAAGCAAATGAAAAAATGTTCAGCAACGCTAGGAAATGAAAAAGCCTGATTTCGTACATCAGGCTTAGTAATTCAATTACTTGCTAGAGGAATCGAATATGCAAACTAATTTACCAAATCAATCGACTAAAGACAATCTGCTCGAGCAAAAGCGTCAACAAAGTTATCAGTCGTGGCATGAGCCAGCTTTAAGAACTTTATCTGGTTTGCTGGAAATCCGTAAGAAAAATCTAGCACGCCAAAACCGTGATGAAAAAAATGCTGCGGTAACACGTGAAGAGTTTATGCAAGCACTGATAGATCAACACGGCAAACATGGTCTTTATCTCGGTCATGCTGGCCAAATTATCTCAAGCTTATATCGGGCTAAACGGATCCGATATTTAGGTAGCACTTTCATTCAAATGAATGAAGAGGGGGATAAATGAGCTTAGACGCTACTGTATGGGCTTGGAAAACCCGACAAAAACAAAAGGTGGGTGGTGCATTAAAACCGCTTAAAAAATTGGTCCTTCTTTCGCTAGCTGATAGAGCTGGCGAAACTCATGAATGTTTTCCGAGTGTAGCCCGATTGGTAGATGACACAGAAATGGACCGTAAAACGGTTTTGAAAATTATTGATGAGTTAATTGAGGACGGATTTATTATCGATACGGGTAAGCGCGAAGGTAGAACTAAGCAGATAAAAGTATATCTTTTGAACGGAGTTAAGGGCCGAGAAACAGTACCAACAACGTTACACTTTAACACTGGAAATGATGATTTAAACAGTCCCAACAATGGAACAGTTCCAACAACGGAACAGTTCCAACAATTCCATGAAAGAGTCCCAACAATTCCGTCAAACAGTCCCAACGTTGGGACACGGAATCTTTCAAAGAATCTATCAATAGAATCTAAAAATAAAAAAACATGGTTGAGTCTGAAAAAACTTGGTGAAGAAATTCTTTTGGCAACTGATCACGAAACTTACGAGCAAATCAAAAACGCAAATTGGTTTGATCGTGAGTTACGAGCATTTGAACTCTACAACGCAGAGAAGAATTTTTGTGATGAACTCATGAATTACCACTTTGCAGATTGGTTAATCAACGCATGTGGCAAATACCAAGCACGTGAACAATCAAAGAATCATAACGTTGGAACACAGGTTCGAGTCCCGCAGGGGGAATCAAACCCCCTTAGTTCAAAACAGATTTACTCCTTCGCTCAAAAACTTTCTGTACTTCCTGAATTTGCAAGTAAATACGCCGAAGGTAACGAGAGCTATGAACAACTTGCTGCTCGTATCGCCGTGAAGCTTACAGATCCTGAGCAACAACAAAAATTGATGCCATACCTTATTCAGGTTGGATTTCAACAGGGCAAAGGAGCAGCGGCATGAATAAATTTGAGATTTTAGCGTGGGGTTTACTCATTTCATTTTTTACAGCAGCTATTAGTGGAGCTGTGGTTTTGTGGTGGTTAGCGAGAAAGGAGGCTGTTGAGGAATGAGTTCAATTAGTCTTGCCGATTACAAGCGTCTTTATGCGAAACCACGTTGCAAACCTAAGCGCCGTGTTTCAGTAAAAAAAGAACGAGTCGTAAGTGAAGGTGAGGCAACGCTAGTACAGCACTTAAAAACACACAAGATTGGCTTTGAACAGGAATACAAATTCCATCCAACACGTAAATGGAGAGCAGATTTTTTAATAACGGGTACAAAGATCTTGATTGAGGTAGAAGGCGGGGTCTGGAGCGGAGGACGCCATACAAGAGGGAAAGGGTACATCGGGGATATGGAGAAATACAATGAAGCAGCAATGATGGGTTTTACAGTTTTGCGGTTCAGTACAGAGCAAGTGAAGTCAGGTTTAGCGGTTCAGCAGATAGTGAAAATGGTGAGTAAAAGATGAGTACTTCATTAAAAACAAAACAAATGGATTGGTCTAAATACAATATTGATGGTTGGTTGGAACAGTTCGGAGCTTGGTGTGAAACAGTTCGTATGAAAGGTGGTGATTTACCTGATGGACTCCATATCAATCAAATTTACTGGTTAATGCGTGAATCAAGTAAAGAACTACCAAAAAGTAAATCTTACATTCGATGTGAGATAAATGATTTTGAAGCAGACCAAATACAATCAATACTCAAGACTGTGTTTAAATCTGAAAGATGTGATTACACAACCAAGTTTGCAGTGATGTGTTTAGTAAAACATAAAGTTGAGAACAGATCCTTAAGTGCAGTTGCAGCAATTACCAATCAGTCTAAAGGTCAAGTGAATATCATGGTTAGTTGTGCTAGATTCTACCTTCTTGGTAAATATAACTTTCTAACAATGGTGTAAGTATGTATAAGACTGAATTGATAAAATCACAAAACCCTACAAGTATTAAAAACAAAGTTCAGGCATGGCTTGATGAGCAATCTTTATCAAATTCTGGTTTTAAGGTAATTTCAGTAAGTTACACATATGAACCTGAGAAAGGATATCGAGCATTTATTACATATAAAGAGTAGCTTGACCGTTTAAACGCGATATGGCATAGTTTTGTTATAGTGTTCGAAGTGTAAGTGAATCACTGGTATTAAAGCTCATCATTTGGTGGGCTTTTTTGTTGTCTGAGAAAGTGTTGTTATTTGTTATTTTTGTTATTTTATTCAATAGCTTGGAGTACTTATGGTGCTTGTAATGATAGTTTTATTGGGTTATAAAAGATCAATAATTTAACTTTATGGATGACTTTAAATGTCAATCAAGATATCAGTTCAGGTAAATCAGGATTCAGATCCATTCTTACAATTCATTAGCGGCTTGGTGTATACCCTAACTGTATTGGCGCATCAGTTTATTTTGCTTGTAGAAAAGTATCGCTTTTATGATTTTCCGTCTATTAATCAAGCTATTGGGCGTATTGTTATTAAGTAATTCTCCAAATCGCCGGACTTATTACGGCACTTGAAGCCCCGCTAAATATCGATTATTGGCGGGCTTCTTACTTTACGTGCTAAGCTGATCTCATAAATTTAAGGATTATTAGAATGTTTATTTGTATTGGCGGTGACTTGGACGGTGAAGTTGTAGGGGGCCGCGAAGGTACTTACTTTGAAGCAAGTGAAATAGATGCAAGTAAACAATCAACATACAACCGCCAGAGTTATATTGTTGGAGAAAATACATATAGATTTTGGCTTTGTGCAGAATTGCCATATAAGGAAACAACAGAAATTGCCGGCAAGCATCTAGCCGAAAAATACAAATACCTTTCTTAATTTAGTATTTATAAAACAGAAGCCCGCCGTTTGGTGGGCTTTTTCTTTTTGGAGTATGTATGACTGAATTTCAAAAAATCACTAATGAGATTAGACAGCTCCAAAAAGAGCTAAATCACACAGGCAGTTGCACAACCAAAGGCCTAACACAAGAAGAAGTCGCTCACTTAGATGAGCGTTTTTTTTTGACCTTAGCAATACAAAATAAATTAATTGTTCGGCTCAACAATAAGCCTGAGGGCTTCCTTTAATGGGGCTTAAAGAATGGACGATAAAGAATACTTTTGGCTTACACGGAAAAAAGAACATAAAACAAAACCAAAAAGTCGACCACTGCCTAAGGCTAAAGAAAAATATTTGGAAGCTGAAGAAACCTTGTTTCAAGAACTAGAAGAACATCGAATCGGGTATCGTCGAAAGTTTCAATTTGATTCAACCAAAAATTGGCGATTTGATTTTTATATTGTGAAGTTAGGGCTTCTAATTGAAATTGCTGGCAGTCAATGGGCGGTTGGTCGCGGAGGTAGGAAGATAGCAAACGCATTATGTAAGTATGATTTTGCGCTAGATAAGGGTTATAAATTTGAGCGCCTTGAACCTCATCAAATTGAATCGGGTTATGCAATAAACTGGATTCTGGGATTATTAGAGAGACAGAAAGATGGATCAGATCAGACCATTCCCTCCAACTGATTTTATGGATCAGGCCGAAGAAGAGGAAGCAGTCCGTTTAATACCTGCACCAGACTTAAAAAATTGGGTAGTAGCTAATTTTCTTACGCTTGGTGGGCCTCTACACAATCCAGATCACGACCATATCGCTGAGATGCTTCATGACAATGAGGGGCTCTTGGCTTTTGCATGGGCTTCTACTGCTTATACGAGGGCTAGACGGATGGTGCTCGGCCAGTGCGAAAAAGTTATGTTTCAACAAGGCGGATGGAAGAAAGCCCGCCAAGAGCAGCAAATGCGTGATTGGTTCGGGTTTGTGCCAATTTACTTAATCACTATCGATGCAAGCTTTTGTGAAAAGGCTAACGATAGCGAGTTTTGTGCGTTGCTTGAACATGAGCTTTATCACATAGGTGTGGAGCGTGATGGAGACGGTGAGATTATTTACAGTGATCATACTGGACTGCCAAAGCATTATTTAGCTGGCCACGATGTAGAAGAGTTTATCGGTGTTGTTAAGCGTTGGGGCGCAAATGAGAATGTTAAGCGCCTCATTGAAGTCGCTAAAAATCCGCCGTTTGTATCAGATTTAGACATTTCTAAATGCTGTGGGAACTGCGTAATAACCTGAGCCTTATGGCTCTTTTTTTTGTCTATTTAGGTTGACGTAGGTTGACAGGATTGATGATATGGCAGCACTAAAAAAAGAGGTGAAACTCTTTATAGTTCGCTCACTTGCCGTATTTAATACCCCCACAGAAACTGCTGAACTCGTCAACCAAGAATACGGGATAAAAGTTACAAAGCAGCAATGTGAAAAATACGACCCAACTAAACGGGCGGGTGAGAACCTAAGTGAAGAGTTAAGAATAGATTTTGAAAAGACTCGCGAAATGTTTTTGGGTAAGCCTGAGGCCATACCAATTTCAAATTTAGCGGTACGCATGCAGCGCTATGAAAACCAATATCAAAAACATAGTAGAAACCGTGTTGCTGCGATGAATATTCTTAAACAAGCGGCGGAAGATATTGGCGGCAAGTACACGAACAAGACTGAAATTACAGGCGCTGGCGGTGGTCCATTACAAAGCGAAAATATTACCTATGTGACTGCTACCGATGAGCAGGTAAGGCAGGCGATAGATGAACTCGAGAACGAATATTGATCCTGTTAAAACCAAAGCTAAGCGGATTAAGTGCGAGAAAGAACATTTATTTTTCACACGTGCTTTTTTCTTGCCACGTATGGGCTTTAAGTTTTCGGTCAATTGGCATCATGAATATATTGCCGACAAGATTGATGAGGTAATTGCTGGCAAGGTTAAAAACCTAGTTATTAACGTTCCACCGGGAAGCGGTAAAACTGAATTACTAACAAACCTTATTGCTCGTGGCATAGCGCGTAATGCGCGTTCACGCTTTTTGTATTTGTCTTTCTCACAATCACTTGTAGAGGATGTTTCAGCAACAGCTAGAAATATTGTTAAGTCAGAAGACTTTCAGAATTTATGGCCTGTAAAGATATCTACCAGCACCGATGCTAAATCGAGTTGGAAAACTACGGTCGATGGATATGACGCTGGTCATGTTTATTCAGCCTCAATGGGTGGTCAGGTCACTGGTCGCCGTGCCGGTACATTAGCCAATGAAGGTTTTACTGGTGCGATTATTCTGGATGACCCGTTAAAGCCCGAGGATGCATTTAGCCAGACCGCTAGACGTAAAGCTAACCGTAAGATTCTAAACACGGTCAACTCGCGTAAGGCTAAATCTGACACACCAATCATTTTGATCATGCAGCGTTTGCACGTTGAGGATCCGACTAACTTTGTGCTAACGGGTAATGTGCCTGGTGCATGGGAACAGATCAGTATTCCCGCGCTTATCGATGATGAGTACATCAGTAAGTTACCTGAAAAAATACAGAGCAAAATTCCACGAGATGTTGAACGTGATGAGAAAGGCCGACAAAGCTACTGGCCGTTAAAAGAATCATTGCAATCTTTATTGCAGCTCGAAAAGGGTGGACAAGATAAGGACGGCGCTACGGTATCGCGCTACACCTTTGCAAGCCAATATCAGCAAGCTCCTAAAAAGCTGGGTGGTGATCTGGTTAAGGCTGAATGGTTCCCACGTTATCTAGATCTACCTGTTCTTAAGTGGCGTGCAATATGGGCCGATACAGCTCAGAAGGTCAAGAAGCATAATGACTTTTCTGCGTTCATATGTGCTGGCCTTGGCTATGACAACAACCTTTACATCATTGATGTAAAGCGCGGCAAATGGGAAGCACCAGCACTTTTAAAAGTAGCTAAGGACTTCATTAAAAAACACAAAGATGGCAATACTCAAATCGGCAAGCTTCGATATATGGCCGTAGAGGATAAGGCGAGTGGTACCGGATTAATTCAAACCATTGCTAAAGAAACAACATTACCTATTCGGGCTATTCAGCGTGGCGATGACAAGTTATCGAGGACTATGGATGTAATTCTTTATGTTGAAGATGGCCGAGTCTTATTACCAGCAGAAGCACCATGGCTATTGAACTACGTTGAAGAGATTGAAGGGCTCACTGCTGATTGGTCACATGACCATGACGATCAGTGGGATCCGACAATTGATGCAATTAACGATTCAATAGCGAGCAAGCCAACTGTATTTGATTAGAGGAAATTATGGCTGAAGATAAAAAGCCCGATGCAATTGGCGATGCAGGGGCGTACACAAACTTTGTCTCAAATCTTGGTACCGAACGTGACAAGGCATCACACGGTTCATTCGTTAAGAAGGTAATTCCTGATGAGCAATTAGAAGCCGTATATCAACACTGGTTAGCTAAGCGAATCGTCAACCGACCAGCTAGTGACATGCTCCGAGCTGGTTGGTTCTACGAAGGGATTCAAGACAATGATTTATTGAAGCTTAAAGACGCGTGTAAGGCTTTTAACTTAGATAGGGTGCTCTTATCTAGTTTAGTCCTTTCTCGCTTATATGGCGTTTGCTATGTGCTTCTAGGAACTGTGGACGGCGGTGAATTAGATCAACCATTTGATTTAAATAAGTTAAGCATTGGTCGTTTAGAGTTTTTCACGGTACTGAAGAAAAAGCAGATTGAAGCCGATACTTCAAAGTACTTACCTCCAAATGAAGCAGGCGGGCTTCTAAAGCAACCTGAATTTTACAAGCTTAAGCTCGATGGCAAGTCTAACCAACGGATCCACCACACTCGCTTAATTAAATTTGCCCATGCTGATGTGGTGAATGAAGAGCCTCAAAGTATTTTGCAGGAAGTCTATGAGGATCTGCTTGATCATGCAGCCGTGAAGAAGGCTACTGCTAGTCTAGTCCATGAATCTAAAATTGATGTGATTAGAACGCCGCATTTGGTTGATAAGATCAAAGAGGACCTAAAAGGTGTAGCAGAACGTTTTCTTAGTGTTGGGTTGCTTAAAGGTCTAAACGGCATGATCGTTTTAGATAAAGAGGAGGAGTACGACTCTAAATCTTATAGCTTTGGTGGCTTACCTGATCTTATGCGTGAATATTCGATACAAACTTCTGGAGCGGCCGAAATGCCATATACGGTGTTATTCGGTCAATCACCTGCGGGTATGAACGCAACAGGCGAGCATGACACAAGGAACTATTACGACAGTATTGCAACTAAGCAAGTCTGGTCATTAAAACCTTTCATGTTAAAGCTTCTAAGAGTGATTGTTCAAACTACGTTTGGTCTTCAGATTCCAAGCTTAGACGTTGTATTTAACCCGTTATGGCAATTAGACGGTAAGGTTCGTGCTGAGGTTGAGAAGGCTAATGCAGAACGTGACGATAAATATCTTCAAATGGGTGTCATTACAGAGCCACAGATAGCAAAACAACTTGTTATTGACGGTGTTTATTCAGTAATTGACGAAGAGCATATCAAAGGGCTTGAGACAATGGTGAAGCTTAATGACAACGATAATACAGATACTGAAACCACACCTTCAGCAAGCGAAGAAACGTAAGAAAGGGCGTAAAGCTTCCAAGCCTAGAGCTGTTCATGTAAATCGCCGTGTTGAGCTTTATTACACTCGGCAATTACTTGCCATTTCAAAATACTGTCAGGACCAAACTAGGGATCTAGTCATTCCCACGGTAGGCCAAAACATAGGTGATGCTTGGTTCTCTGACATGATGTGGACGTTTAGGGAAAAGCTCACAAAATATGTTATTGAGGTTTCCCAACCGTTGGCCCAAAAGGTTGTGACTGACACACAAAAGGAAGTAGATAAACAAATTGCTGAACATACCAAATCAATTATTGGTGTGGATCTAACGCCGTTCTATCGAGCTGCTGATATTCAGGACGAGGTAGATTTAAACATTACGGCTAATGTCAGTTTGATTAAGTCAATTCCGCAGCAATACGCCGATAAGCTTGAGGTATTAATTACCAACGCTTTGCAGACTGGGCAAACAAATGAAGAGTTGGCCAAAGCAATTAAGCAATTGGGTTTATCTACTGACTATCGAGCACGTCTTATTGCTAGTGATCAGATGGGCAAAATTAACGGCCAAATTAACCAAGCCAGACAGCTTTCGATGGGTGTTGAGACATACACATGGCAAACGGCCAAAGATGAGCGAGTGCGGCCAGATCATCAACATAAGCAAGGCAAGACATTTAGATGGGATTCACCGCCAGATGGTGGTCATCCCGGTCAGCCTATTCGATGTCGTTGCACGGCATTGCCTAACTATGAGGATATTTTAATTGATTAACTAGTTGAAAATTATCTCGTAATTTATCAATATCTAATTTTATTTATTCGTAGATATTAAAATGAAATTACCTTCAGTTAAAAAAGTAGGAATATATTATAAGTGGAGCAATCATAAAATTAGTACTAAGACACTTGAGTTAAAACCTTTTGAAAAAAGTGATATGTCTCCATATTTAATTCATATGACTTCAGAAAACTCAATTCTTTCAATTTTACAAAGTGGTGAAATTGGGCAAGGAGTTATTACCTCTACTGAACCTTCGCAAAAATTAGCTGATTGGTATGATCAAAAAATAGTATGTTTCACCGAAACACCAATTTTTTCTCTAGACTTCTTTCGATACAAAAGTCATAAAAGATGGCTTAAGGATCTCTGCTATGGGATTGGTTTTTCAAAAAAAGCACTTGCAGATAAGGGGGTTCGGCCAGCTTTATATATTGATGATGAGGCGATTGGCATGATTGCAAATTTAAAAAATTCACCTGAGGATTCGGAAGAGCTAGAACTATTCAAAAAATTCGCACCTTTAATGACTCCTTTAGATCATGATAAATCTGAACAAGGTTTCATGTGGGAACGAGAATGGCGATTTGCAAATTCTGAAGCCTTTATATTTAATTATTCTGATATTGAGATAATTTGTTGTCCTCATAATGAAGTTCAAGAATTAACAGAGGTGCTAGGAGAATTCGCGAATAATATTAAGTTTATTGAAACATGGGGAGCATATGAGGAAATGTCAGAGTATTTAGATTCTCAAAAAAATTCCCATGAGATGAAATTAGTTGTTAATTCAACAGGTATTGATGAGTTGAAATCCGCGCATTTAGAATTATCTCAAGAATTATCAAAACTTGATGCCTACAAAGTCCAAATGGAAAGGTTAACTAAGCATCTTTCTTTAGTTGACGAAACTATCCCTGAAATTAAAAAGAAAATTACAGCTATTTCAGGAAGAATTGAACGGCAAGAATGGTTGGAAGAACATTGTTGTATATGTTCCAATTCTTTTGAAGAATTCTCCCTAAAACCTTATGAATGGGAACGAGATGAAGATTTAGACACATGGATTTGTATTGATTGTAAATCTAGAACAGGGATGTAAATTATTTATTAAATAAACCCACCTTTTGGTGGGTTTTTTATTGAGCGCAATTTATGAAAAACATTTACCGCTTCAAGGTAGGTGACTTTGCTCCGAGTGAATCCACACGCTCATTTACCCCAGAAGGTTATTTGAAATGTGTAAATGTTCGCTTGGGAAAAGCACCTCAGGTACGTCAGTACTATGCGTATGAGTTCCCAAACTTAGAAGGCTTTTCAGCAGATCAGACTATTAACGTCTATACATCCGCAGAAGAACTATTTAAGCCGGCAGCGATTAAAAGTTGGGATGGTGCTGATGCTACAGATTATCACCCACCTAAGAATGAAATTAATGCAGCCAACTGGAAGGACTATCACATTGGCTATTGTGAGAACGTCCGCCAAGAAGGCGAATATCTAGTGGGCGACTTGCTCATTAAAGATAAAGACAGCATTGATTTAATCCAAAACAACGAGCGATTAGAAATGTCGCTTGGTTATGCAGCAACATTAGTTTTAGAACAGGGCACGGCGCCAGATGGCACGGTGTACCAAGCAAAATTTATTAACTTTATTGGCAATCACGTAGCACTTGTTAAATACGGGCGCTGTGGTGGTGATTGCCGCATCGGTGACGAAAAGCAAACTCCAAAGGGGAAAACAATGGAAGTAAGTGTAAACGGTATTCGTTTTGACATTGGCGATAACAAGCCCTTGGCGGATGCATTAAAGCAGCAACAAGAGCAGCTTGAAAATTTAAAAGCTGCAAAGCTCAAAGTTGGTGATAAGCAATTTTCGATCGGTGATGAACTAAACGCAGTTCAAGCGGTTGTAGATCAATTGCAAACAGATAAAACAACTCTTGAGCAGAAAGTCGGTGATCTGGAAAAGAATCAGATGACGCCTGAAAAGCTTGAACAAGCTGCTGCTGAACGTACCGCTGTTATTGCCGATGCTAAGGCATTGGTGCCAACAGTTAAAACCGAAGGCTGCACATGTGAGCAAATCAAACGCGATGTAATTGCGGCTAAAGCGGGTGATGCGTTGGTAACTGCTTTATTGGGCAACGTATCGGTAGGCGATGCTAGGCCAGATCAGATCGACACAACTTTCCGCGCTTTGTCTGCTGTAAAGGGAACACACCCATCTAATCCAGTTGGCGATGCGCTTAACCACCAGCAACAACAGCAAAACAACAATCAGGACCCTAAAGAAAATAAGGGTTATGACAAGTCTGCTGCATACAAAACAATTTAAGGGGGAACTTAAATCATGGTTCAGCAATTAAATGCGGTAGTCGGTCAGCGTGGCCGTTTAACTGCCAAAGAAGTTGTACTGTCATTACCGCTTTCAGGCACGACTTTAGTTAATGACGGCGATGTGGTTGTCCGCACGACTGATGGCAAATCTGTAACGGCAGTTACTGGTGCTACACCAACACGTTTTGGTGTGATTGTACGCCATGGCGCGGGCAAAACTGGCAAAACGGCGGCTGGGAAAGAAGCTTATAAGGCTGCTGACATGTTGCCAGTAATGTTTGAAGGTGCGATTTGGGTGAAACCTACTGCGCCAATCACAGACATTACAGCTGCTGTTTATGTGAAAACTGCAAACGGTACCACAACAGCGCCGTTGGGTTCACTTTCAAGTGCCGCTACTGACGGAACATTACTACCGGGTGCAGCATGGGAAACTGTGACTGGTGCCGATGGTTTAGCCCTCCTTAATCTTCGTGGAGCTTAATAGAACATGAGCAAATTAATAAAAATGAAAGCACGCTTAACGCCGATTTCATACGCCATTCAGGCACAGGTAGGTGATGCGTTCAATATGGATGCATTAGCACAGCTTTTCATTAAGATTGAAGAACAAAATGAAATCACTCCACAGCTTCAACAAGTTCTGGACTATGCCAAATTCATTCCAGTAACAGATGTGAAGGCTGCATATGGTGGCGGTGAAATCCTCTCTCGTAAAAAAGGTGTTGGTATTGGTAAGGACCATTCAGGAACAGGTGATGATATCCCGCTTGCAGAAGTGGAATATGACACTGTGCAATTACCTGTGAGAGTCGGCACAATCGGTTACCAATATTCAATTGTAGAGTTGGCAACAGCTCAGACAATGAACCTTGCACTTGAAGCTGACAAAGTTCAGGCTGCAAACTTGGCTGCTGAAAAACATATGTCGAATGTGGCTTGGTATGGCTATACCACAGCGAATGCAAGTGGTCAGCTCAGTCAGGTAAATGGCTTTCTCAACCAGACTGGCGTAACGGTAGTGACGGCTCAATACAACTGGGCTACTGCAACAATCGAACAAGTACTTTCAGACTTTAATAAATCGCTTGCAGATGCAGCAAATCAGTTTGATGGTGATGCATCGATTGAACCTGATACCTACATCCTTGCATCGAATCAATATTCGGATCTTTCCAACCGTATTGTCGCTGACTCTGGTGGTAAGACTTTCCTTGATTGGATAACTGAAAAGAATATTTTCGCTACTCAAGGCAAACCATTAACCATCCGTGGTTCTGGTCGTGGTAATGGCAAAGGTACAGCTGGTGCTGACCGCTCCATCATCTATCGTCGTGATCCGTCATGCATCCAGTTCAAAGGAAGCAGCGTTGAATTCTTGACAGCGCAACCAAAAGGCTTAGATGTGCTTGTGCCGGGTCACTACAAATACCAAGGCGTTTGGCTGAAGCGTGTTGATTCCCTTCGTTACTTTGACCATGCATAAGGATTAAAACCACATGGCTAAATATTCATACACATACAGCGGCTCTAATGCCGCTTTTGTTTTCGCAGGTGTAGCAACTTTGCCAGCAGGAATCGCCGTAGCGCTTGAAGCAGCTCAGCATAAGGAACTGCAAAAGAATAAGTTTGCTAAGCATCTTGTTGAATCTGGTGAGCTTGAAATTCTGGAAATTCCAGAAGAAGAAACAAAAGCAGCGGGTAAAACAGGTGGCCGTGGTGGCAAAGGTGGCAATGCAGCTGGTGAGCAGCAAAAGTCAACAGATGAAGCCGCTTTGGCCGCCGTGAGAACTGAATTAACAGCGCTTGAAATAACGTTCAGTGAAGATGAAACACTTGAGCAGCTACAAGCTAAGTTAGCACAGGCTAAGGAATAAGGTGGACCTATGGACGTACAAACGTTTCGCCAGAAGTACTCTTCTGATACAGCCTTGGCAAATTTGTCTAATGATAAAATTCAGGATGCCTTAGAAGAGGCTGAGCTCGTTGTATCACAAATTGAGTTCGGGGCATTAAAGGAACGTGCTGTAGGTCTATATGCAGCACATATTCTTAAAGTAGGTACTACTAGCGGCAATGGTGCTGCTTTTGGTACCGCATCGAGCATGACTATTGCGGGCCAAAGCGTGAGTTATTCACGATCATCGAAAGAAGCTTTCTATGATCTCAGCATGTATGGCCAACGCTACCTTGCATTAAAAAATTCAATTCCAATTGATGACGAAGGCACAAAC
Source organism: Acinetobacter sp. GN11 (assembly GCF_054823985.1). Taxonomy (NCBI): domain Bacteria; kingdom Pseudomonadati; phylum Pseudomonadota; class Gammaproteobacteria; order Moraxellales; family Moraxellaceae; genus Acinetobacter; species Acinetobacter sp. GN11. The sequence goes on from NZ_JRVL01000233.1 coordinate 17,540, forward strand.
CCTAATCGTTTAGGCGTTGGTGTTTTTGTTGTATAGGAGAATCACATGCCTTTTAAATATCAGGCACCCGAAGGCTATAAGCCAACAAAAATCGATATTGCTGGTCAAAGCCTAGATATCAAAAACGGCGTTTTAGAATCTGATAATGACATTATCCATATTTTAAAGCCCTTAGGTTTTGAGCGTTTTGTCGAAGTGATTGAACCAAAGAAATCGGTAGCCTCCGCAAAAGAGTAAATAGGCAATGAGTGATAATCGTGTTGAGACTCGAGTCAACTTTGATGAGATGAATGATCGCATTAGATTTGAAGTAAGACGCACGATTACTGCTCTTACTTTGCGCTTACAGCGAACGATTCAGGAAGACATGTTGAGTGGTCAAAGGCTGAAGGTTCAGTCTGGTCGCTTACGTGGTTCAGTTTCATCTAAAGTGGACGAGGATAAGGATTCGATAGAGGGAACGGTAGGAGCTGGTGGCGCTTTGGTACCTTATGCTTTTGCCCATGAGTTTGGTTTAAAAGGTTCTTTGGGGGTTAAAGCACACCTAAGAACAATTAAGCAGGCTTTTGGCAGGCCTATATCGTCAGTTCAAGTCAATATTAAGGCCCATTCAAGAAAAGTTAAATTTAGTGAGTTACGGTTCATGCGTGATTCACTGGATATGGTAGCCAAGATTGTACCGAAAAATATTGATGCAGCAGTTCAGCGGGGTATAGCAGGTGGATAGTGAAGCAATCTATCAAGCATTGTTTGATCAGTTAAGCACACGGGTTGAAGGGCTAATTACGGTCAGTCGCCGTTTACGACACTTCAATCATGTGACAGCAGAACAACGCCCAGCCATGTTTATTACACAAGGAAATCAGCTAGAAGTACCAGTACATGGTTTAGATTCAAAAGTTGAACTAGCCGCCGAGGTTTATCTCTATATCCATGAGGCTGATAGGGATAAACCACCATCATCACAGATGAATATTTTCATCGATCGTGTACGTGAAGCTATTCAGCCAGACCATCCAGAATTTAGCGAATATCAAACCTTAGGTGGTTTGGTGGAACATTGCTGGATCGAGGGCACAATAGAAGTGTATGAAGCCGTTGAAAACATGCTGGATGATCAGGCGATTGCAATTATCCCTATCCGGATCCTCACAACCAATTAACAAAACATTCATTTTATGACCGCCTCGATGGCGGTTTTGTCATTTTAGAGAGGTCAAAATAAATGGCTCAATATTTATTTGGTGCCGGCAAGATCTTTGCTACACCGATTCAAGACGTTTACGGGCAGCCAATTAGCAATCCCACACCAGTTGAGGTAGGGGTATTACAGTCTGTTGGTGTCGATATTAGTTTCGATTTAAAAGAACTCTTTGGTCGTGGACAGTTCGCCGTGGACGCTGCCCGTGGTAAAGGCTCAATTAAGGGCAAAGCATCGTTCGGGCGAATTAATGGAACCTTATTAAATTCTATTTTCTTCGGTGGTGTTGTTGCTGAAGGTGGAGTCGAGACAGTATCTCAAACCATTAATGGTGAAACTATTTTAGCGGGTGGATTGGTTACTCCAGTCGTTCCTAATGCTGGCACATTTGTTAAGGATTTAGGTGTTACAGATGGGAAGGCTATTCCACTAAAGCGTGTAGCCTCAGCGCCAAAAACAGGAGAATACAGCGTTGATAACGCGACAGGAGCATACACTTTTGCTACTGCTGAAGTTGGCAAGATTGTATTCATAAGCTTCAGATATTCCGCAACAGTAGCAGGTGGCAAGTCAATCACCGTGTCTAACTTAGATATGGGCTATACCCCTGAATTTGCCTTGGATCTTCAGCGGGATTACAAGGGAAAGTTCATGCACATGAATTTCTATCGTTGTACCAGTAACAAGCTCGGATTCAGTTCAAAACAGGACGATTACGACATCCCTGAGTTTGAATTTCAGCCTATGGCTGATGATCTTAACCGTGTTTTCAAAATCGATTTATCGGAGTAATAGCAAATGCAATTTAAGCAAGTTGAAAACCCACGTGGTTCTACAATTATTATTGATGGTCAGCCATTTGTATTTGCTCCATTGTCACTTGGTGCGGTTGAAAAGTTATTGCCAGCTCTTCAAGCATTTAAGCCCGATGATGTTGGCACTGTGATTGATGTTGCGTTTAAGTCGCTTAAGCGAAATTACCCAGATATCACACGTGATGATGTTGCTGAAATGATTTATATGGATCAACTCACTGAGGTTATGGAAGCTGTAATGTCTGTGTCTGGTCTTAAAGGGAATGATGACAGTGCAGCAGGTGGCTCGGGGGAATAGATTGGGAGGAGCTTTACACGCATTTAGTGCTAACCATGGGTAAAGATTACGACTATGTACGTGATGAAATGGATCTACCTAGATTAAGAGCATTAAGTGCGTATCAGCAAAGTAACCCTCCCGCGCATATAGGAATACAGCGTCTTTGCCGTATCTTGGAAGCATTCGCTGGAATTGAAGAGACACCACAAGCCATCACCGTATCAGATGATGACGAAGACGATATGCTGAAAGTATTAGAAAGTTTCCCTCAGGGTGGTTAAGGCTGCCCTTATAAATTTAAATGTGACATTAAGTAACCAGTTTGTTAAATTGTAAGGACTTTAAAATAATTGGTGAAATTATGACTCAAACAAAATTTTGTTATGCCTGTGGCCAACAAATTGATGTTCGTGCAGAAATTTGCCCTAAATGTGGTGTAAGACAGCAAGATGTTAGAATCACTGGGCAAAAAAGTAAGGTAGCTGCTGGCGTATTTGCTTTGCTTCTAGGTGGGTTTGGGGCTCATAAATTCTATTTGGGTAGAGTCGGTCAAGGTATTTTATATCTCATTTTCTGCTGGACATTTATTCCAGCAATTATTGCCTTTATTGAGGGCATCCTATATCTCTGTAGTTCAGATGAAGATTTTGCAAAAAAATATGGTTAATTAATTTGCCATAATCAACCTTTTAAAGCCTTGCAGTTGCAAGGCTTTTTTATTTCTAAACAGCCCCTTTGATGGGGCTTTTTTATGCCTGTGAGGAAGTTATGGCAAATAATAACCGTGTTGAAGTTCATGTCGGTGCCAAGACCTCTGAACTAAAAGAGGGGATGAAAGATGCAGAAAAAATAGTATCAGATTCTTCAAAGAAAATTGAAAATGCCAGTCAAGGTATTGATCTTAAAATTGATCTAACTAGTGTGCGATCGGAGCTTAATAAGTTTGCCAATAATATTTCAGATAAGTTTAAGAATGTTGGCAATGATATTAAAGATTCTTTAACTGGCGGATTCTCGCTAATTAAAGGTGGGTTCTTACTTGGGATAGGTCAGGAAATTGCTAGAAGTGTGGCTGATGGCGTGGCGGCAATTCCAGATCTTGTATCTGCTGTGGGTAAAGCTTCAAAAGAATTAGAAATCCAAGCTCGTTTAGCAAATGCAAATACTACAGAATTTCAAGAGTGGGCATTTGCAGCAAAAAAAGTAAATGTAGAGCAAGATAAACTTTCGGACATCATGAAGGATGTAAACGATAAATTTGGCGATTTTATGCAAACTGGCGGCGGAGAAATGGCCGACTTCTTTGAAAAGATTGCTCCAAAAGTTAATGTAACTGCAAAAGAGTTTCAGGGTTTATCAGGTCCTCAGATCCTTGAAAAGTATTATCAGACTTTACAGAAGGCTAATGTCTCACAAGCTGAAATGACTTTTTATATGGAAGCAATTGCAAACGATGCGACCTTATTAGCTCCCTTATTAGATAACAATGGTCAAAAATTAAAGGAATATGCAAAACAAGCACATGATCTAGGCGTAATCATGAGTGATGATGCTATAGCTGCAACTAAAGAATTTAATTCATCGCTTGAGACTATCCAATCAACCTTACAAGGTGTTTTAACACGTTTAGCTGCTCAAGCTGCCCCAGCATTAAATGATCTGGCAAACAGATTTTTGGGTTTTGCCGTTGAATCAAAAGAAGGAATTGATGATTCAATTAAGTCAATCATTGGAATACTTGAAAGCCTCTTTAGTGTTGTAGGTGAAATCTTCAATACTATTGGGGGAATTTGGAAAGATTTAACTAGTGACATTGGAGACGGTTCAGTTTCACAAATTAGTTTTATGGATGCAGTATCTGTAGCATTAAGAGCTTTGGGAGTTGTAGCAACTGGACTACAGGTAGTAATTCAATCAGCATTTGCAATTATCCGCGCCGTTGTTGTGACAGTTTGCCAAGTCCTTATTATTGCATTTAATGGTCTAATGGCTGGCTTTGACATGGTGAGAAATACCATTCAATTCGGGTTAGATGTTCTGCAAGTTAAATTTCAAACCTTCGGAAGTGTCGTCAATAACATTCTTCATTTTAATTTTTCGGGTGCCAAGGCTGCTTGGGTAGGGGGGTTATCTCAACTTGGTGGTATTACTGAGCGCTATACCAACCAAATGAAAGGCCGAATGAACGACCTTAAAAATAGTTGGAATAATGGCGCAACTACTGCCGCAAACTCACTGGTTACGGCTGGGAAAAGAATCCTAGATGTAACATCAGCAGGTGGTAAAAAAATTACCAACTATGTTTATAAGGATCCATCAAAACAAATTGAAAATCCAGATGCTCCAAAACTTGGAATTGGCGCACCGCCACCAAGTATAAATAAGGGTATTGGTACCGGTGTAAAGGATGATAAAGGAAAATCTAAATCGTCGGCAAAATCTAAAGCTGAGCAAGAGGCTAAAGAGCGTCAACGTCAAGCTGAGCAGGCAGCGAAAGCACTGGCTGATATTCGGTATAAATATGCATCCGAAGAAAAGAAAGTCGCTTTAGATCTACAAAAGGCATTAGATGAGATTGAAAAATCTAAGATGACTGCCGATGAAAAAGCCGCTGCAAAAGTCAAAGCTGAAAAGGATGCTTCAGACAAAATTATTGCTATCCGTTTAAAAGAGTTTGAGGAATACAAAAAAGCTCGTGAAGAACAGATCGACAATTATCAACAGCAAGCACAGCGCCTTTATGAAATTGAGGCGGCGCGGATCCAAGCTGAATATGATGCTAAGAAAATTTCTAATGTTCGTAAGGTTCAATTAGAGAAGCAGCTCGAAGGTCAATTACGTGAAATTAAGCGGCAAGGTCTTTTAGAGCGTCTGGCACTTGAGAACGAGCAAACCGGTATTACTGGTAAGCAAGGTAATCAAAACCAAATCACAAACAACATTTCTGATTTAGAGACAGATCAGAAAGTTGCTGACACTAAGTCTATGGGCTTAATTAGTGATGCGGAAATGAAAGACTTTGAGGCTAAGTTCGGCGGCTTCACTTCTCGACTTTCTAACCTTTGGGATCAAGGCATTCAATCTTTAATGAATGGCACACTGACATGGAGTAACGCAACTAAAGCGGTACTTGCTGACATGGGTGCATTTGCATTGCAATCAGCTACTAAAGAGCTGCAAGGCTGGCTCAGAATCCAAGCAATTAAGTTAGCTCGTAAACTTGGTTTTGTTGGTGCAGAAACAGCGGCTGAAGCAACTGGCCAAGCGGCTCAAACGGGGGCAACGATCGCAGGTGAAGCAACACGAACTGGTGTTACAGCTGCAGGTGGTTTAACTCGTTTAGGTTTAAAAGCTGCTGAAGCTGTCAAAGGCATCATGATGTCAGCTTGGGAGGCGATGGCGGGCGCATTTAAAGCCATGGTTTCTATTCCATACATTGGTCCAGTTCTCGCCGTTGGTGCCGGTGCTGCTGCGTTCGGTTTAGTTGCAGGTCTAGCTGGCAAAATTAAATCTGCTCGCGGCGGTTACGACATTCCATCAGGTGTAAATCCAGTGACCCAGCTACATGAAGACGAAATGGTTTTACCTTCTCAACATGCGAATACTATTCGTGAAATGGGTAAAGCTATGCGTAGTGGTGCGAGTTTTGGAGCAGCCGCAGCTGCCGAAGGTGGCGGATCTGGACCGAGTATTCATATCAGCGCAGTTGATGCAAAAAGTATTGAGCGTTTATTAAAGAAAAATGGTCGTGCGGTCGCTAATGGTTTGAATAGTTACGCTCGTGGATTCGGTAAGAATGGTAAATAAGGGGGTATAAGTGTCTAACGTTTTATTTCCAGAGTTACCCGGTCTTGAATGGGATACCTCGCTAACTCCCATGTTCAATACCAAGATCATGACTTCAATTAATGGCCGAGAACTCCGTGCGAGTTTTCAGGCCACACCTAAATATGAAATCTCGTTGTCTTACGCATTCTTGCGGGAAAATAAGGGGAGAAAGGAATTGCAGCAACTCCAAGGGTTTTATTTAGAACGCCGAGGGGCATTTGATTCATTTCTTTATAAGATGCCAGACGACAATCAGTTTGATTGTAAGTTTATTGGGGATGGTGCAACGACCTCGTACCAGCTCTATAAGATGATGTACGACACGCCTTTACCCCTCGGTAATACAGAGGAAAAAATTGTACAGGCCATAGATCCTAACATGTGGAACCAAACACCAGTTAAATCCATGTGGGATGCAAATATATCTAAGCGAATGTGGAATACCGCTACTGCACAAATTACAGCTGATGGTAAGTACATTCTTTCTCAACCTATCGAAGCCGGTATCGAGCTAAATATTAAGGGCACTTACTATTATCGCTGCCGCTTTAAAGATGACACCCAGCAATACCTCAACTTTATGCATAAGCTCTGGAAGGCTGGAAAGGTTGAGTTAATCGGATCCTTAGGAACAAAGATATGAGACAAGCATCACCTCAATTAATTGCCCTGTTAGATGCTGATCAATTCATCATGGCTGATCTGTATACTATTACGACGATACAAGGCATTGAGTATTGTTATACAAGCTATGACGTTAATTTGACTGTTCAGGGTAAGGAATTTCGTGCTGATGGGCCAATCATCAGCCGAGAAGGAACTAGCCTTTCTTTAGGCATTGAAGTTGATAATTTATCAATCACGATTGAAATAAATGAAAGCACAAAATTTGGTGATGTGCCAGTAGCTCAGGCCTTTCATAATGGCATATTGGACGGTGCACGGTTTAAGTTGGAACGTATATTTATGGATATGTACACACCAACTGATACCAGTGCCGGCACGTTGGTTTTATTTGAAGGTCGTATTGTTGAGCCTGAACTTGATCGTTATGTAATTAATGCAAGTGTAGTGTCTGATGTAGATAATTTAAAACTTCAAATGCCTAGAAACTTGTATACACCAGGATGTTTAAATACTTTGTTTGATAGCGCATGTGGTTTGCTCAGTGCTGATTTCGCAGTTAATACAACTATTGCTGCAAATAGTACGCCTAACCGAATCCTATGCAATTTAAGCCAGCCTCAAGGATGGTTTACCCAAGGCGTAGTAGAGTTTTTAGAAGGCGTAAATATTGGAATTAAACGCACGGTCCGTTTGCATGAAGCTGGTGCATTATTGCTGACTTTACCATTGTTAGACATGTCTGCAATTGGTGAGGCTATTCGTGTTTATCCCGGTTGTGATAAGCGACTTACTACTTGTGATAATCGATTTAATAATCGTGCAAGATTCCGTGGTGCGCCATATGTACCGGTTCCTGAAACTTCTGTTTAAACATATATCTTTAACCAAAACCCCGCATTGAGCGGGGTTTTTTTATGGGGCTAGAAAATGGCTTTACCAAATATTGATCAGCTTATCGGCGCCTCGGTCACTGAGGAAGGTTTTAAGACTGCAATAAAACAATTTTTGGAAAATGTGGTTGGGCTTGATGCTTTTAATGGGGTTCCATTTATTAAGCCCATTAAAATTGTAGCTGGTGATGATTTTAATAACTTTTATAAACAAGGTATTTACTATCATTGGGGTGCCAACTTAACCAACACACAAGTACTTAATGGTCCTATGTACTCAGGTAATAACTTGGTACAAGGCGTAACTGTAATATACAACCCTGATCCGTCAGGAGCTAAAAGTTCAGGCTGTACCCAAACTTTCTACCCTTTCTTAGATAATACACCTCCGATATTTCGTAAGGTGCTGCAATCCACTGGCAACTATGACAGTGTGTGGGATAGCTTTGTAACGCGCTCAACTCAATTTTCTGCAATGACGGCGCTAACTACAGGGCAAGACGTACTAAACTTGCCTGTGGGGCGATATTACACACCGACAATACCTATCGGCGACTCGTTACTTAATATGCCTTCCATGCCTTTTAAATTCGGCAGGTTAGAAGTCAGCTATACGGCTAACAGCGCATATAAAGAAGTGCGTTTTACGCCGTATGGAAGGGATAAAGCCTTTTATGTTAATAAACAGTACGAATCATTGTGGTCTGGTTGGTCTGTCTTTAAAGACTCAGCTACACTTAAATCTGAGTTTGACCTAGCGTATACGAGTAAGACTGAACTAGCCTTATCTGTTGCAGCTGCTCTAAACAATCTATCTCAGGATAAATATTTCGGTAAACAATTCACTACCAGTGAATTAACTGGATCGGTGCTTTGGAATACTTCGCCTTATGTGGGCTATAACAATGTCAGTGGCTCAGGCGGTGTTAACTTTAATTATATTAAAGCTAACGTTTGGTGCACTACTGTTGAACCGATTCAATATCGTGTTTATTACGGAGCTAAAGTAGCTACTGATACGCGGGGCGCTTCTGTACTACAAGCAAACGTCACAAGCCCAGACTATTCCGGTGTATGTAAAAACTTCCCTGCTGCTGATTCTGGTTCAGCACAAGAGATCCAACTTGATCAAGTAATTTCGATACCTCCAAACGTACCGTTCGTTATTGTATTCAGATCAGACACAATTAAAGTTATTAATACAAGATACTTCGGCACAGCTACAGGTAACTTAGAATCTCGGGGGTTTAACTTCTCAAATGGTACTGGAGATTGGGGCACAGCACCTATTGCAGTTACATCACCACCAACACCCCCAGCAAGCGCATATGTCAGTGCTGGTTTTCAACTTCTACTTAAAGTAGCTACTAGCGGTGGTGGCAATCCTCCTGTCCAGCCATATGTTCCTGAAGTTTTTTTACCACCTAAGATCTACGTAATGGAGGGTTTGGAAGGCAATATTTTCTTAGAAAACACGATGGTCGTGGATCATAATTTATATGATTTCGATTTCAACTGTTCTAAGGGAATGCATAAACGTAGAGGATGGCGCTTTAAGCCTGTAGCAAATGATGGTTTAGGTACTTTTTCTTTAAGTTTAGGTGTTATTGATAAATACACGGGTTTGCAATTAGCTGTTGCAACATCTCAGATTGTAATTGTCAGTAAAAATGCAAATTCTGGAATTACAAAAAAGGTTCAAGGTATTGGTGATTCTCGTATTGCATCCGGAGGTATTACACAGGGCATTTTAAATAATGCTTCAACTGATGTAATGGGCATCACTTTAATTGGTACACGGGGCACAGCACCTAATCTACACGAAGGGCGGGGTGGTTGGACCATTAACGACTATACAACCGCAGGGCGTACCTACTATCTATTTACAGTCAGTGGAATTACAACCGCACCCGCTATTAATGCAACAATTTATACATTTAATGGCGGTGAGTTTACTGTTCAAGAAACTAATCTTTCTAATGGCTCAGGTACTTTTTTATGTAGCTTTACCGGTTTAGCTCCTACGAATGGTGCAACGGGTACTTTAAGCAAGAAAGATGCGGCAATGATTGGTGATAGCACTATTGCATTTAGCAATGTTCAGTCTCAATCTGGAAATCCATTCTGGAACGCAGCAGCTTCAAAAGTTGATTATCAAAACTATTTAACAACATATGGTTTGCAAACACCTGATGATGTTTTCATTTCTCTTGGTGTGAATGATACGTTTAGCTTAACTTCTGATCAGGCTGCAATTGATTTTTGTACGACCGGTTTTCCGAAACTCGATACTCTTATCAATTCGATTCTTGCGGTAAATTCAACTATTCGTGTTGCTGTGTGTTCACCACCAACTTACGCAAGTCAGGACGCTTTTGGCTATAACTATGCGTGTGGTCAAACATCTAAACGGGCGAAACGTAATATTGCAATTTTCAACAAGTTACTTTCTGCTTATTACAGTGGTAAGGAAGCCTCTAGAATCTATTTTGTTGGTGCCGGCACAAATGTTGATACTGAAAACAACTATCCTGAATCACCTGTAGCAGTTAATGCCCGTAATCCGAAAACTGTAATTGAACAGTCTAATGGTGTGCATTCTTCAACTGCTGGCTATTACCAAGAAAGTGATGGGCTTACACCTTACTTTAAGTCTACGGTGTAACCATCATGAAGAAAAATGAAGAAGCAGTAAAAGAAGCTCTAACTTGGTTAGGTACTCCATATCATCACCAAGGGCGAGTAAAGGGTGTTGGTGTAGATTGTGGAACTTTAATCTGTGAGGTCTATGAAAAAGTAGGACTCATGGACCATTTAGATCCACGGCCATATCCACCTGATTGGCACTTGCACCAGATGGAGCAACGTTATTTAGAGCTCATTTTAGGGGTGTGTGATCCAGTAGAAGGACCGCCCCAAGCAGGTGATATAGTTTTATATAATTTCGGCAAATGCATCAGTCATGGTGCAATTGTCATCGAATGGCCTCAGGTCATTCACAGTTATCTCCATCAAGGTGTGATTATCCAAGATGGAACAAAAGGAAGTTTAGCCCGCCGTATAGCGGGCTTTTTTCGTATGAAGAGGCTTAAATAAATGGGTGGATTATTTGGCGGTACCACGATTAGTACTACTGATACCCGTATTAACTCAATGCGAATCCAGCAGTCAGCATATGGGCTTTGCCAGCCTTTGGTTTATGGCAAAACCCGTGTTGCTGCAAACATGTTTTGGTACGGTGATTTCTTAGCAACCCCTCACACTACGGTTGAGAAATCAGGCGGCAAGGGTGGCAGTACTAAAACCAGCAACACCACGTTCAGTTATAGTGCTTCGCTCATGCTTGGGTTGTGTGAGAACCAGATTAAGAAGATTGGTTTAATTTGGGTTGATAAAGACCAGTACATACCAAAGCAAGAGGGATCTATTACCTTAGATCCAATCGATCAGTTAAAGTTTGAATTATACGATGGGAACAATAACCCGCCATGGGGCTGGTTAGTTTCAAAGCATCCGGATCAGGCAATTAACTATCCATTTTTGGGATATGTTGCATGTGCTAATTATGAGATGGGAAATAGCGCCAGCCTTTCAAATCATAACTTTGAAGTGATTAGCACAATCACCTTGTCAGAAACTATTGATGATGCTAATCCGGCAGATGTGATCGAAGATTTCATTACACACCCACGTCATGGAGCCGCACCCAATCTAAACATGGCAGATTTGGAAGAGTTCCGTACTTATTGCCGTGCGGCCAATCTCTTAATTAGCCCAGCATTCACAGAACAACGCCCAGCTTATGAAACAATCAATGAGATTGTCGAAGCGGTAAATTGTGCCGTGGTACCAAGCCCAGACGGTTTAAAAATTAGATCCTTTGGTGATTCAGCTATTACTGGAAACGGCGTTACTTTTACACCGGATCTCACACCGGTTTATCACTTAACTGATGATGATTTTATTAGTGACGATGAGCCGGTACGAGTACGGCGCAGCCGTGATACTGATGCTTATAATCATGTGCAGGTTGAATACATCAACCGCTATAACCAGTACAACACAGAAACGACTGAGGCAAAGGACCAAGCAAATATAGAAATGTACGGCCTCCGGACCGAGGATCCAGTAGAAAGTCATTATTTTTGTGAGCCAAAAATAGCCCGTCATGCTGCACAGCTTCGCTTACAACGATTGCTTTATGTGCGTAATGAATATGAATTTTCTTTAGGTTGGAAGTACTGCCGGTTAGAGCCGATGGATATTGTCACTATTACAGATGAAGCATTGGGCTTAAATCAATTCCCTGTACGTATTACACGTATAGAAGAAGATGAGGACGGCGAACTAACAATTACAGCTGAAGAGCTGGCCATAGGTTCAAGATCTGCCATTGAGTACGATTCTCAAGCCTCTAATGGTTATCAGGGGGGTAATGAGGAAGCAGGTAATGTTAATGCTCCTGCTATCTTTGAGCCTCCGCTAGATTTAACAGATGGCAAGAATCAAGTATGGGTGGCTGTTTCTGGTGGTATCAATTGGGGTGGCTGTAACGTTTGGGCTAGCCTTGACAATACGACTTATGAAATGATCGGCACGATTTACGGATCTGCACGATACGGGCAACTTGTAACGGCTATTGATGCAGATGATACCGCCTTACAAGTAGAGCTAAATACAGCAAGTCGTATCTTCAGCGGCACCCTACAAGATGCTCAAGCCGATCAAACGCTTTGTAAAGTTGGTGACGAGTATTTTAATTACCGAGTGGCCACATTAAACGGATCTGGTCTTTATACGTTAAGTGATGTTCTGCGTGGACGTTTTGACGATGCTCAGATTCATAACGCTGGGGAACCGTTTGTTCGGCTTGATCGGGCTATTTTTGAATATCCATATAATGAAAATCTGGTAGGTAAACAGATCTTCTTAAAGTTCACCAGTTTTAACGGATTGGAGCGCAAAGAACAGACGTTAGATGAGGTAACGGCTTATAGCTATACCTTGTCGGGTGGACGTCCTGCCGGTGTGAAAGGTTTGTCTCTACAATCGCCGTTTATAGGTACCACGTTCAAAGTTCAATGGCAAAGCTCAACCGGTGCAGATGGTTATCGGGTTCAAGTCTGGTTCAATGGGGCAATGATTCGTCAAGTAGATACAACCAATACCGAATATAGCTATTCGATTGAAGATGCTAAAACGGATGGAATAGGCCGAGCTTATACAATACGTGTAGCCAGTAAGAACGGCGACCAGTTCAGCACCTATGCTGAATTAAGTATTAGTAATCCGGTACCACCAGTACTTTTAAATGTTTATACAGCTGCTACGAAAGATTCAATTACAGTGAATTGGGTACCGAGCGAAGTACCAGATCTCAAAGATTATGCGGTTTGGCTCAGCACGACTTCTAATTTTGATCCTACACAAATGTCGCCAACGTGGACCGGCACAGATTTAACAACTACTTTTGGAGGCCTACAACCAACAACCCCATATTACATTCGTGTCGCTGTACGTGATGTATGGGAAAACACAGTCTGGAACTATACAAATCAGATTACTCAAAGTACTTCTGAAGCTTAATTTAAATTAATTCATAGCACCCAAACGGGTGCTTTTTTTGCCTAAATTCTGGAGAAATGAAATGGCAGATCATGCAGCAAGTAGTGTT
>NZ_JRVL01000234.1:0-8759 GCF_054823985.1 Acinetobacter sp. GN11
TGTTGACCGTGCCGAGTGCTTCTCTTTGGATTTATGGCTTTATTTTTATTTTGTATTTTCTGATTTGCTATCCCTTGTCTCGTTTGGCGGCACATTTAGAAAAGGTCTGGGAGTAATTATGCCTTTGTTATCGATACAACAATTACAGAAATCATTTGCACAAAGTCATATTTTACAGGGCATTGATCTAGATGTAGAACAAGGAGAGGTGGTTGTTATTTTAGGTCCATCGGGCTGTGGGAAAAGTACCTTATTGCGTTGTATTAACGGCTTAGAACCGATTCAGGGCGGTGAAATCCGTTTAACCGGTTCAGGTGTGCTTGGTAAAGATGTGGACTGGACTAATGCTCGTCAAAAAATTGGCATGGTTTTTCAGAACTATGAGCTATTTGGGCATATGAACGTCATTGACAACATTTTGCTCGGACCACTCAAAGTACAAAAACGTCACCGTGATGAAGCTGAACAAGTAGCAAATGAGTTGTTAAAGCGAGTCGGGTTATATGAACGAAAACTTGATTATCCACGACAACTTTCTGGCGGACAAAAACAGCGTATTGCCATTGTTCGTTCACTGGTCATGCAACCTAAAGTCATTTTGCTTGATGAAATTACCGCTGCGCTTGATCCGGAAATGGTCAGGGAAGTGCTTGATGTAGTACTCAAATTGGCTAATGAAGGCATGACCATGTTGATTGTGACACATGAGATGTCTTTTGCCCGTAAGGTTGCCGATCGAATTATTTTTATGGATAAGGGCAAGATTATTGAACAGGCATCACCAGAAGAATTTTTTGAACAGCCAAAAACAGAAAGAGCTAAAGCCTTTTTAAATATTTTGTCGTATTAAGTCTTTTATTATTTGAATCATGAGGAAGTGAATGTTTAAACGTAATTCAATAAAAATATTAAGTAGTATTGCTGTTGCTGGGGTGTTGTTAACTGCATGTAGTAAAACGCCATCAACTGAGCAAGCAAGTAATACTCAAGAAGACCAGTCTTTAGAGCAAGTCAAAAAGAATGGGGTGTTACGAGTTGCCGTTTTTGCTGACGATCCGCCGTTTGGTTATGTAGATAGTGCTGGCAATAATCAGGGCTTTGATGTTGCTTTAGCAAAACGAGTCACTAAAGATCTATTGGGTGATGAAAAGAAAGTTGAGTTTATTGTGACTGAAGCTTCAAATCGGGTGGAGTTTTTAAAATCAAATCGTGCCGATGTCGTGTTTGCGACATTTACAGTAACGCCTGAGCGTAAGCAAGTTGTAGATTTTGCTGAACCTTATTTAAAAGGTGCTTTTGGTATTGTCTCGCCTAAAGCCAAGCCAATTACAGACATTGCCCAATTAGAAGGTAAGACCTTAATTGTAAATAAAGGCACAAGTTCAGATACCTACTTTACCAAGCATTATCCGAAAGTGAATTTACTTAAGTTTGAAAGAAACTCGGATGCCTTCAAAGCTTTAACCGACGGTCGTGGTGACGCGATTTCACAAGATAGTACTTATGCTTTGGCATGGGCCGCGAAGAACCCAAGTTATGTGGCGGGTATTCAGTCTATTGGTGATCAAGAGTTTATTGCACCAGCAGTTAAAAAGGGCAATACCCAATTATTGAATTGGCTCAATACTGAAATCAAGCAGCTCAGAACAAGTGGTGAAATTAATAAAATTTATGATGAAACCTTGAAACCAATTTACGGTGACTCGGTCAATCCGAATGTGTTCTTAGATGTAGGCCAATAATTTTCGATATCGCTAGAGCAGTGTCTAGCAGTAGGCACTGCGATTTTAAATAAGACTTTTATAAGAACGAGAGGGTGAAATAATGACAACATTAACATTTCAAAACGTGAAGCATATTTTAGCTGCATCTTTACTGAGTTTAGGTTTGGTTGCATGTGATAAAGGAACTCAATCTACTGAGAAGACGGCCGATACCACTCAAACAGTGTCGAGTATTGAGCAGATTAAAAAGAATGGTGTGGTACGAATTGGTGTATTTAGCGATAAACCGCCGTTTGGATATTTAGATGCTCAAGGTAAAAATCAGGGCTTCGATGTAGAGATTGCCAAGCATGTTGCTAAAGATTTGTTGGGTGATGAAAACAAAGTTGAGTTTGTTTTAACTGAAGCGGCTAACCGTGTTGAATATTTAAAAGCCAATAAAGTGGATATTATTTTTGCTAACTTTACAGTTACGCCAGAACGTAAAGAAGTTGTCGATTTTGCTAAACCTTATTTAAAAGTTGCTTTGGGTGTGGTGTCTCCTAAGAATCATCCAATTACCGATGTTGCTCAACTCAAAGATAAAACTTTATTGGTGAATAAAGGCACTACGGCTGATTCATTCTTCACCAAGACTCATCCTGAAATTAAACTGCAAAAATATGAGCAAAACACTGAAACCTTTGATGCTCTAAAAGATGGCCGTGGTGCTGCGCTTGCCCATGACAACTTGCTGGTTTTAGCTTGGGCTAAAGAAAATCCAAATTACACCGTTGGCATTACCAATTTGGGTGAGCAGGACTTAATCGCCCCAGCTGTGAAAAAGGGTGATAAAGAGCTATTGGACTGGTTGAACCAAGATTTAGAGAAATTGGCAAAAGAAGGCGTGATTCATCAGGCTTATGAAAAAACTTTAAAACCAGTCTATGGCGATACGATTAATCCAAAAGATTTATTGGTTGAATAATTGTAATAAAGAGGACTCTAGATAGTATTTGCTTGAGCTAGTATTCATCTACAGCCTGCCCATAATTTATAAAGATAATGTTTTTGCAATATTTTTTATAGATGGAAACAGTGGTCAGGTTCTGTAGATGAAGAAGTTTTTTGGTTACTTTTTTCAAAAAAAGTAACAGAATTAGCTGATTGCTTTAGAGATATAAAGGTAGGATTCCATCGTGTTAATTCCTTGATTCAATATCATTCTAACTTAAATAAAGTCGGCTCTGCTGCCAATTTATTTGCCAAATATTGAATAAACACACTTAATTTAGGCGGTACGTGGCGTGTTGGCGGATAGAGTAGCCACAGCCCACCACTATAATAGGTTTTAAAATACCAATCTGGTAAAACCTGAACTAAAGTACCTTGTTGTAGAGCATGGCGTGCAACGAAGTATGGCAAGCTCGCAATACCCAAATGTTGTAATGCGGCACTCAAACGCACACCCGTATGATTTGCAGCATAACGCCCACGCACGGCAACACTAATCGATTTATTCCCTTGTTGAAATTTCCATTTTGAGTCACTGGCTTGTTCGCCCAAGTAAATACATTCATGCTGCTTTAAATCATGAGGGTGGCTAGGTGTACCATGCTTTGCCAAATATTCAGGTGTGGCACAAACCAAATGATCGATATCAATCAGCTTTCTACCCATAAGACCACCTGATGGTTGCTCTGTAATTCGAAGCGCTAAATCGACGCCATCATCAATGAGATCTACATAGCGATCTTCCAAAAGCATTTGAATATCAATTTTTGGGTAACGTTCTAGAAATTCGGGTAAATGCGGATGAATCATAAAATGCCCCACAGCTTTGGGAACACTCATGCGAATAATACCTTCAGGTTCGATATGAAATTGGCCTGAACTTTCCATAACGGCTTGTGCAGCATTCACCATATCTAAACAGCGTTGATAAACCTGTTGCCCACTTTCACTCAAACGAAGCTTTCGTGTTGTGCGATAAAGTAAACGTGTGCCTAAAGCACGTTCTAAACGAGCAATCGCACGACTTACAGCGGAAGGTGTGGTACCAAGTTGTCGAGCAGTTTCAGAAAAACTTTCTGACTCGACCACCTTAACGAAGGTCGCCATTTCATTTAACAGAACCAGACTTTGATTTGTGCTCATGAGGCAAAAGTTATTTGGATTTAGATTGGATTATCGCGCTTAAGAAATCGCAATACAATCTTTTTCATCTTAGGGGATGTATGAAAAAGTATGACACAAGCATTATATTTAACAGGTGTTCTTGCCGCAGAAGTGGAAGTTTTAGAGTGTGCTTCATGTGAAGATGGACGTTTTGCCATACGTTTATCGGCAACACCATTTCACCCTCAAGGTGGTGGTCAACCTAGCGATAAGGGAAAAATTGCAGAAGTTGAAGTAGTGCATGTGGCAATTGAACAAGGGGAAATTATTCATTACAGCTCTCAACCTGTTGCGTTGGGAGCGGCATTAGCAAAGGTGGATTTAAATACGCGCAATTATCATAGCCGATTACATTCGGCTGGACATCTCATTGCACATGTAATGCATCTATTTGGCTGGCAAGCTATAAAAGCTCAGCACTGGCCACATGATGCACGAGTTCAGTTTATTCCTTTAGATACAGCCCAACAGTTAGATGGTGAAACTCTTCAGCAGCAATGTACTCACTATATTCAAGCTAATTTACCAACTCATCTTCATCAACATACTGATGGCTTTCGTGAAATTAGTTTTGGTGAGTTTCCTGCATTTCCTTGTGGCGGAACGCATGTCACGGCATTAGGAGATATTGGTTCTATAGAAATTCAGTCTTATCAGTTTAAGAAGGGAAAGCTCAGTGTCAGCTATAGCGTTGCCGAGGAGGTTGCATAAATGTGGCAGTTGTATGGACATGAGTTTTTAACCCTAGCGCTTATTCACTTTATGGCGGTGATTTTACCAGGACCAGATTTTGTGATTACGGTCAGACAAAGCGTACGTTATGGCTACTTAATTGGATGTCTGACTGCGATTGGTATTGGTGTTGGAATTTCGGTCCATGTGTTTTATACACTTGTTGGTATTGGCTTTTTGATTCAACAAAGCGAATGGCTCATGTCGCTCATCAGAACAGTGGGGGCAGCCTATTTACTTTATTTGGGGTGGCAGTGTTTACGTAGTCAGCCGAATACCAATATTGAGATTAATGGTCAAGCAGACAGTGACACTCCGAGTTTATTTAAATCTTTTACGATGGGTTTTCTTACCAATGCATTAAACCCGAAAGCCACCATCTTTTTTCTGGCAATTTTTACGACAATTGTGAGTACGACCACACCCATGAAAGTTCAGGTTTTTTATGGGGTCTGGATGTGTATGGTCAATGCCATCTGGTTTATGGTGGTGAGTGTACTGTTTGCTCAGCCTATTGTACGTAAACGGTTTCTTGAATTTGGGGTTTATTTTGAGCGGGTGATGGGAGTTTTATTAATTGGGATTGCATTGAGATTGATTTGGGGATTGTTTGTTTAAATAAGCTGGATATGTTTTGAGTATTTGCTGGTCCTAAAAATTATCTGTAAGTTTTTAGACTAGCATGACGGGGTCCATACCTGTATTTGCTCGTGCTAAATTTCATCCACAGCCTGCCCATAATTTATAAACATAATGTATTTGCAATATTTTTTGAAAAATGAAAACAGAGAACAGGTTCTGTGGATGAGAAAGTTTTTGGTTACTTTTAAAAAAAAGTAACAGAATTAGCTACTTTCTTTGGAGGCAAAACGGTAAGACTCCGCCGTGATAACCACTAATAATTTTTAGCTCAACCTAAAGTCATCTGCGAACTATTGCATAGCACGACAGAGTATTATCGCTTAAAGTTTTAATTTCTTCAGTCGCCTTCGGCTGGACTTACTTTGGTTTCGCTCAAAGTAAGCAAAAGCATTGTCATCTGCAAAACCTGTCGACTTATTTCATTTAACTAGTATTTCACAGAAACAGAATCTTTTTGATGCTACGCAGGTTGCAGACGACTTTTGCTCGAGTAAATGTAGTGCTAGGACTATTTGAGTTTTAATAGTTTCCTCATTGAAAAATTGAATTTTAATGATGGCAAATTAATTATAAAAAAAGACCGCCCAAAAGCAGTCTTTTTTGCAAAAATCAATTTAATTCGTACGCCTATTACGCGTAAGTTGATGTAATACCGACACCAATAAATCAATTTCTTCAGTTGTATTATAAAAAGCCAAAGACGGACGAACGGTCTGTTCCACACCAAAACGACGTAAGATTGGTTGTGCACAGTGGTGGCCAGAACGTACGGCAATACCATGTTGATTTAAAGCTTTACCGACTTGTTCAGTTGAATAGCCTTGTAAGGTAAAAGACATGACACTAGCTTTATGATGCGCCGTTCCGATCAAACGCAAACCTGACACACTACTTAGCGCATTTTGACCATATTCGAGTAGATCATGTTCATAGCGAGCAATGTTATGAATGCCTAGACTTTCGACATATTCAAGCGCAGCGCCTAAACCAACAGCATCGGCAATGTTTCCAGTTCCAGCTTCAAACTTGTTTGGTGCAGGTTGGTAAACTACTTGTTCGAAGGTCACATCCTGAATCATATTACCGCCGCCTTCCCAAACAGGCATGCTTTCTAGCAGTTCTGGTTTTGCATAGACTGCGCCAATACCCGTCGGCCCAAACACTTTATGTCCAGAAAACACAAAAAAGTCAGCATCAAGAGCTTGTACATCGGTAGGGATGTGTGAAACAGATTGAGCACCATCAACTAAAACACGTACACCTTTAGCATGAGCAATTTTAATGACTTCAGCAACAGGTGTGACTGTTCCTAAAGCATTCGAAACTTGAGTAATCGACAGCAGTTTAGTGCGTTCATTAAGCAGTTTTGGCAACTCTTCTAAAATAATCTGGCCTGTGTCATCCACAGGAATGACTCGTAATTTCGCTCCAGTTTTTTTAGTGAGTTGATACCAAGGCACAATATTGGCATGGTGTTCTAAGTGGGAAACGATAATTTCATCACCTTCACCAATATTTTGCTCACCCCATGTTTTTGCAATCAGGTTAATGCCTTCGGTTGTTCCTCGAACAAAGATAATTTCTTTAGAAGAGGGTGCACCAATGAATCGGGCAACTACATTTCTTGCATGTTCATAGGCATCGGTTGCACGAGCCGCTAACTCATGTGCAGCACGGTGAATATTTGAGTTTTCATGCTGATAAAAATAAGCAATCCGATCAATCACGCGCTGCGGTTTTTGTGTGGTCGCAGCATTATCCAACCAAACTAGAGGTCGACCGTTGACGCGTTCCTGTAAAATTGGGAAATCGCGACGTATAGCATGCACATCGAGTGGTTGAGCACTGCTTGCTACAAAAGTGGGTTGTGATGGTTGATAGTGACTATAACTTTGTCCACTTTGAGGCAAGTCTAAAAAATAAAATGCAGAGCTTGCCGAACTTTGGGTTGGCGTGTTCGTTGCAAAACGATCTTCCGCCAGCAATGATTTCAGCTGGTCACCATGTGGCAACTGAAAAGACTGCGCAACCGAATAATTGTCTTCCACACCTTTAACAGACGGTTCTGCTGCATTGGGAGCAGAAAAATCATTTAAAAAATAATAAGGTGATTCACCAGCACTGGTTGGTAAGCTTGGTTCAATGCGTGGCACATTTGGTTCACTATGAGCAGCTTGTGGCAAGTGTGGTTCAAATGGTGGGCGTGGCAAGTTAGCTCCACCAACCACAGGCGCAGACGCTACAATTCGACGTTCAGGGTAGTCTGGCAAATTTGGAATATGCTCAGGATATTCAGGATTGAGACTTTTCTGAAAGGCGATATTGGGCGCACGACCACTGAGTGCAGAAAATGGTTCACCCGGTTGTGGTGGGTGCGGTGGTGCTCCGACAGGTAAGTCCAAGTTAAGGCCCGATGGAGAAGCTGAACTGCTTGAGCTTGGTAATGCTGAAAAAAACTCATTAGCAAGTCGAGCAATGGTGGACTCATCAGGGAAGTTGGCTGGTGGGTTAACACCAGTCACTTCAGGCCCCGTTGGACTACCTTGCAGATTACTTGTAGTTAACTGGGTAGTCATGATATTTGTCCACCTCCACATCATCTAATACTGCCAACGCATCATCAGTGAGTACTGCAAGTGAGCAATATAACGAGATTAGATACGACGCAATCGCGTTACGGTTGATTCCCATAAAGCGTACTGAAAGCCCCGGTGACTGTTCACCAGCAAGACCTGGTTGGAATAAACCAACAATCCCTTGACGCTTTTCACCAACACGAAGCAGTAAGATTTTAGTTTTGCCATCTTCTACAGGAATTTTATTTGATGGAATGAGTGGAATTCCACGCCATGTAATGAATTGAGAACCAAATAAGCTAACCGTTGGCGGTGGTACACCACGACGTGTACATTCACGGCCAAATGCTGCAATTGCATCAGGATGTGCTAGGAAAAATCCCGGTTCTTTCCAGACTTTACGTAACAAATCATCAAGATCATCAGGAGTAGGTGGGCCATTTAAAGTCGATATACGTTGGTCATCTGTCACACTTGCCAGTAAACCGTATTCAGGGTTATTGATAAGCTCACTTTCTTGACGTTCTTTAATGGTTTCAATGGTTAAACGGAGCTGTTCTTTAATTTGGTCGTGTGGGCTGCTGTAAAGGTCAGCAACACGTGTATGTACATCTAAAACAGTAGATACACCATTTAAAAAGTATTCGCGTGGTTCTGGGTCATAATCGACAAAAGTTTGAGGTAACGTTGCTTCATCACGTTGTGTGCAAGCTACTTGAATATCATCAGTATTATTTACACGGTTTAAGCGGTAGATACCTGCTTCAACAGGAAGCCATTGAAGTAAGTGAGTCAGCCATCTGGGAGTAATCGTAGAAAGTTGGGGAGCAGTTTTGGTTGCATTGGCCAGTTGACGGGCTGCGTGGTCCCCCAGCGCAAGTTGTGCTTTGTCTGTATTTTTCGCCATGAATCATTTTTCCTTATTACA
>NZ_JRVL01000235.1:0-1663 GCF_054823985.1 Acinetobacter sp. GN11
AATTATGATCATAAAATATAACTGTTTGATATTTTGCAAACAAAGAAGCCAATAAAATTAAAAGAAAATTGGAAGCACTCAAATGTTTAATTGATTTAGACCTTAATACTAAAAGTATTTTAAATAAGTTTTTTTTATTCGGCTCAATTAAAACAAAATTAACATTTGGGAAACTATTAGTTAACTGTTCTAATTTACGTTGATTAAAAACAGTAACACCACCTATAGGTGAAGGAAGTTTACCAATAAAATATATATTATCCACTTAATTCTCACCTGCTCTTAATTTCCCAACTCTACAAAAAACCAAAATAGATACTAAAACCACAACACTAAGAATAAAAAAAGTTCTGAAGTTACTAATCATATCATTCCTTAAAGTAAAGGAAAAACAGAAGATATATATTGTACCTAGTAAAACTCCAAAAGAAGATTTATTATAAAATTTAGAAAAAAATACAAGTAAAAATGCAAAAACAACAGGTCCTAATATATTAAAATTCATCATGGACTCAAGAATCGCATTAAAAGCTAATCCACCACCTGAGCTATAAATATCAGGATAAAATTCTTTTACAAAGTTAACTGACGGAGAAATAGGTCTATTAGGGAAAATAAATGTTGGAACAATCTGCGCAAATGTTTCTAAATAAGTAGGGTGCATTTGAACTGAGGAATATTTAGAAAAATAGTCATTCCAAATAATACTAAATGCTCCAAATTCAGATTTATCAGGACTAAAGGCTGTACCATAGTCTAATTCACTTAAAATATTTCCCCATTGAGAAACACTAGTATTTCTTAAATAACCATAAAGCCACATCAACAAAGCAAAAATAAATCCATATCCAATATAGACAGGATTAATGCGTCTTTTCACATTAACACTATAAGCACAAATAATAAACAACAATATTGCTAGCTTTCTATCACCTAGAATTAAGATATCAGTAGCTGAAAATAGAATTAACGGAAACAACCAAAAGAACAAAAATTTTCCTTTCTTTTCCTCAATACAGATAATAAACCAAATATAAAAGACAGAAAAAGAATAAACAAAAAGTTTATAAACATCGAAAAAAGTAGATTTTGACTTATAAATATCCGCACGTGTTACTGCTCCAATATCTAGTGAAAATGACATCGAAACCATAGTAATATATATAAGTACAATCGCCCCATATATTAAAAAAACAATAGTTGGATTAATTTTTTTCCTAAAATCCAATTCAATAGTTTTAATTCTATTTAAATATGAATCAAAAAAAATAAAAGAACCAAAAAAAATAAAAGAATATAGTATTAGGCTAGCATTAGTTCTTTCCAGAAAAAAACTATAGTCTTTATAAATAAATGAATTATATATTGCTGTTAAGAAATAGGGCAGTGCTGTTACAAAAACTATTGTACTCGGTGCAAGAATACCGCTTTTTTTTATTTGAAAAAAAGTAAGTAAAGCAATAAAAACAAGAGATAAATTTAAAAATAAATCTAGACTATCCAAACTTATGAGAAGCCATAAGAGGCATATCATTACAAGTGAGATTACTCCCCAAATAAATGCGAATCTATTCATTTTAACCTCTTAACATACTTTAAAATGCTATAAAAATTTACAACATAAATAAGCAACATAATTATCAAAAATAAAATAATAAAATAT
>NZ_JRVL01000236.1:0-2149 GCF_054823985.1 Acinetobacter sp. GN11
AGCATAGAGCTGATCTGAAAGTTGCGACTTTAAATTGGTTCCCCAATATGAAGCAAGTAACTGACGGCTGGCATCGACAGCGGTTACAGGTAAATCTAGCCAGAGTTCACCTACACTCAAAAGCGTTTTGTCATAGCCAAGTTTTAAAGTCGCGCCGTATTTTAAAAAGTCTGATGCCTGAGATTGCGTTTCTTTATTAAAAGGTAAAACTGTATCTGCGACATGTTTGTCTGAACTTAAACGTACCGCGTATTGAACAGAAGCATCTACACCAATCGTAATGGGCTTATCTGCCATTTGCAGCGGAGTGTCATGCATTTTCGATTTATAAAATAATGATGCTGCCTGAGACCAACTGCCGGTATCTTTGAGTGCATCATTATCAAAATTACGATTGATATAGGCATTTTTTAAAGTAAATTTCCATTCATCTTCAGCCTGCTGATTTGGATTTGCAGCGAATGAATTGCCAGACATCAATACTAAGGTTGTAAAGGTTAAAGCATGTGGCTTAAAGCGGTGTAATAATTCCATAATCCATTTCCAGAATCTATGCGCCAGTCCTAGGTGCATGTATGTTTACTGCTGGGTAAGCGTGTTTTGAGTGTTGAAAGTTGATGGAGTCTGTGCAGCAACAGAGGCTTTTAGATTGACCATAAATATTGCAAGTGCAGCAATCACACCCGGAATTGCAATCGCTAAGAAGTTCATTTGATGAGGAAGCTCAAATGTGAGTAGGGCACCAGTTAAAACGGGGCCGATAATTGCACCGATACGGCCAATTCCTGATGCCCAGCCCATGCCAGTTGAGCGAAGTGCTGTTGGATAGAACTGTGCAACAAACGTGTAGAGTAAGATTTGCGAGCCAATTGTGGCAGCACCAGCAATGGCAATCAGGCTATATAAAATAAATTGTGGACTATTGATACCAAGTAAAATTAAAGCTGCTGACCCCACAATAAACATGATGGTAATGACAGGTTTTAAATGGAATCTATCTGCTAAAGCCCCTCCACCAATTGCACCAACCATGCCACCGATGTTGAGTGCAAACAGGAACAACATGCTCGCACCTAGCGAATAGCCCGCTTGTAGCATGAGTTTAGGTAACCAGCTTCCTAATGCATACACCATGAGTAAACACATAAAGAAAGCAATCCAGAACATAAATGTACTGAAAGTACGACCTTGTTGGAAAAGCGCACGGACAGGTGCTTCAGTTGTTGTGCTTTCGTTTAACACCAGTTCTGTATTGGTATTTAACTGAGTTTGAGGGGAAATTCTGCTGACAATAATTTTGGCCTGTTCAGTCTGGTTAGATTTCACTAAAAAGGCGAGAGACTCTGGTAAAAATTTCCAGATCAGTGGGAGTAATAAAAGTGGAACACCAGCAAGTAAAAACATGATTTGCCAGCCCATATCCTTAACGAGCCATGCACCGAGTAGAGCAGATGTCATGCCACCAATTGCGTAGCCACTAAACATGATTGCGACTAATGTACTGCGGATTTTCTTAGGCGCGTATTCAGTCATAAGCGCGACCACGTTTGGCATCACGCCACCAATACCAAGGCCAGCAATAAAGCGCAAAATTGCAAATTCAGTTGGTCCTTTGGCAAAAGCACCGATAAAGGTAAATCCGCTAAATAAAGTCACACAAATCAGGATGGTTTTTTTACGCCCGAGCTTGTCAGAAAGTGTGCCGAAAATCATGGCACCAAACATCATGCCAAATAGAGCAGCACTGGCGAGTAAACCAGCTTCTACCGCAGTTAATGACCATTGTTGCATTAACAGAGGAAGAGCAACCCCATAAATAACTAAATCATATCCATCAAAAATAATAATAAGTAAGCACCAGATTAAAACTTTCCAATGAAAAGAAGTAAAACTGGCCTTATCAATTAGCTCATTAATATTAACCTTGCTCGTATCCATTTTCTTCACCTCCAATTTGTGAAGTATCGCGTTATTTTTTAATAAACTATTTTGTTATTGAGTTAGAGTCAAAAACCTAATTGATATATCTTTATGTCTTTAAGGTATTGTATTTTTATTGGTTTAATTATTTGAAAAATACGTATTTATTTTGAATGTTAAAATGGGTTTTATCATCTGTATTAAATGACGGTAAATATTATATGGTGAG
>NZ_JRVL01000003.1:0-46306 GCF_054823985.1 Acinetobacter sp. GN11
TTGTACTTTGAAATATTTTTGTCGTTTTATAATTTCGCCCAACTTCTGGTAGTAGTTTAATCAAATTATTTACGCCATTTGAAAATCCTCCAGCATTAATTTTACTAATACCATCAGAAGCATTACCCACATTGCCGCCAATCTTATTTGTATTAAAATTAGTGGCATCGGTTGCATCCCCGCAAACCCCATAAGGTAAACATAAACGACGTATTACACTCGAACCTGTAATACCACCTGTACACGCATTTGGCTGTTTGGTTGAAGCATGATTTGGATTATATAAAGATACGTAGAAATCTGAAAATTGAGCTGTATTTGCAACTACAAGGTATCCATTAAGTGCTTTTACTGTACCTGTATTTGCAGTTTGGGCCGTTCCATCAGTTTCACGCAAAACATAGTACCAACCCTTTTTAGTATTGTTCATCAGATTTGCTACATTTGTACTGGCAATAGCACTCCAATTATATAAATCTGATTCTGTTAAATTACTGGTTTTAGAGAATGTTGAACTGTATAAATTAGATGAAGCAATATCATAATCATATAAGGCATAAATTCGATTATCATTACTATTGGCTTTGTTCAATGGAAAACTTCGATTACCTGAGGCGATGCCAAGCACACCAAAACGACTACCATTACGATCATGGATACTTAAAGTCGGCATTTCATAGAAACGCTGGTTAAGTGCTGAAAAGTTCGCGAGTCGATTTACTCGACCAAAATTTGTTGTTGAGGTTCCATAACCATTATTCAAATCAACGCGAAAGATTTGTCCACCTAAATCACCAAAATATAAATTATCAACCAAACCATCTGCATCTCGATCAAAAGCTTTGATTTGGCTCACTACGCTATATTTTAAATTATTATCCTTGACGTCAACCGTACTAGTGCTATTACTACTGCCGTAACGAGCATCCCACAATAAAGCACCTGTAGTCGCATCAAAAATATAAATACCAGCGCCAGCATTTACAGTGGTTGAAGTCGGCTGATAACCATCCGTCTCATAAGCTGGATCATATCCACCTCCTACAATCATGACGTTTTTAACTTGATTATTGAGACGAATTTTTGCAAGTGTTGGTTTGGACCAACTCTGCCCCATTGCCTGAAGTGCAGTTACTTGGTTCCCTGTAGCAGATACACCACTAGTGCCACTATTAATTACCCCATTTACAGGGTCAATCTGAAACAAAAATTTTGGATCTGCTGGATTTTTAATATTTAAGCCATAATAGCTTTTTCCACCCATCCGCATACCACCATAAATATTGGCAATATTGGCTTTAAATTTATTATTCGTCGCATCAATATTATATTCGACCCAAGAACCCCATTGAGCATCGATACCATAAAATGGATTTGTTGTAGATGTGGTTGTGTTACTTACATCTAATAGAGCATCTCGACGATTAGCATCCTGAAGAATTTCATTGGGAAGAAAAGCCATTTCTTCTTTACCAGTGGCTTGATTCAGTATGTGTAGTAAACCTTGTATTGATCCCATCACAATATAATCTTTACGGTTTACTGTACTTTGAGTATTACTTAAAATTGCACCTGTAGTTGGGTCATATTTAGCTTCTAAAGTCACTAGTAATGGGTCAGAATGTAATACGCCACCCATTTGCTGCATAACGTTTAAGTTTTTTACTTTATCAACAGTATCCCACTTATAGCCTCCGGTTTTAGCTTCTAATTCAGTTTTTGTAAGCTTATAACCTAGTGCAGATAACAGATAAGGTTGGTAAACGTTTTGTCGCCATGCTGTCGTTCCTGAACCTGCTGTACTGTCAATATAGCTAGCAGTCAGAACATTTTGCGTACTCAGTTGAGTTAAACTATTTGCAGCTACAACTTTATTTTTATTCGTATCAGTTAAAGCTGTCGGAATCGTCGCATTAATGTAGAGAGGTCGGGTTTGAATATCCGAGGCATTAGTTACTGCACTCAGCGCACCTGAAGACGCATTTGGAACTGATAGTTGTGACCACGCCCCACCTTTAAGAGCATCATCTCCATCATTAACATTCTCAGCATTCCAAAAGTCCTGAGTTAAGGTATTAATACCACCTGTATTTTTTAATACGGCATTACCATTCACATCAACCATAGTACCAGATGAGTTTAAGGTATATTTTTTAAGGTTACCTAACCATAACTGTTGAGTAGAGACTATCGTCCCACCCGATCCACTTACTTTAGGCTGAAACTGTGGTGCAAAAACATAAGAATAAGATGCACTGGTTGCCATTGGATCAGCTGGTACCACATAAGTCCCGAAGCTAGCTGCCTCAAAAGTCCCTTGTGAAATTGCGCCTACAAACCTTAATAAAGCATTTTGTACTTTTTCACCTGTATCTGCATAGGTATAGCCACCAATAGGTTTATCAGTTCCATAAGTATCGCCTTCACCAACTTTATCTCCCAACATCTTTAATGCATCAGCATTAAGAGTGTTAGAGTAAGGACTAGTATCAGAATTACCCAGATTGGTATTTACAGCTCCTCCAGAACCAATATAACAATGGATATTGCGTCCAGTTGAATCTTTGTCACAGGTTTCAACCTGATTACCACTACTATTAACTGCGGTATTAAAAAGAGGCCCAAATCCAACTGTAGCTAAATAAATTCTTTTCTTTGAGATAGGTGTTGCAGTTGTTGATGTCGCTTTAACTAGATCTGCAATATATGACCACCCACTTCGATCTTGATAACCTGTTACTGTATTATTAGTCGTTATCTCATTAGCGGTTGCTGATAGTTTCATCTCATAAAACTCACCATTTGTGGTAGCTGAATTACGAGCTTTACTATAGTTATAATAAACAGCAGGTACATCTGTAACAGAACCACTAATGGTATTAGCATCCACTCCTGTGATGCCTGCATTTGCAGCAACATTTTTAAGCAATAATTGTGTGTTTGTTGCTGGAATACCAGAAGGTGCACCATCGGTTAAAAAGAATACACCCTGTGTTGAACACTGTTTATCATTTTCATTTGGTAAAGATTCAATGGGTGCAATGTATTTACCATTTAAAACAGTACCTGTTGCAGCATTACTGATACCAGAAAGATCGGCTTGGTAACCATTTGAAAAATTATTTACAGCATTAGGACTATCAGTACGACTACCTAATAGATAGGCATAAGTTTCTGCAAATAAAGTTGAAGTTGGTGTACTTGAATCCGCACCTAGTCCGTTAATCTGCTCTATTAAAAATTGTCTTTGTGTTTTTGTGCCTGATACTAAAGTATCAAGTCTTTTTGCTGGCACCCAAATTCTAGAACGTCTCGCATTACTAACATCACCAGCAAACTTAGATAATCCCATATAAGTGATATTTGGAATTTTATATGTGCCATCCGTATTCAAAGCCTGTAAAGCAGTGACTAAAGAACGTTTCAAGGCATCTAAACGCGACATTCTTGTATTATTATAATAGGCATCATTAATTGCCATACTAAAAGAATTATCAATTGCCAACATGATAATTGGATATTTGGTTGCCGTTGGATTTTGATAAATTTGCACATCACTTGCGCGAACAACTGATGTTGTTACGGTGCTAGTCATAATGGCAGATATCGCCATGACGAGTACTTTATACTTTAAAACGTTAGCTTTTTTTGTATTTAATATCTTCATTTCATCTATTCCCCAATAATCCAATTAAACCGAGTTCTGACGTTGATATGTACTCAACACAAAATCCTGAAACTGCGTATTAAATGGAACATTCAAATCTTGTAAACAACTCGATACTGTTGAGTTTGAACCTGATAATGGCTGACTATTTGGACGTTTCAGACAATTTGTAATAGCAGCCTGAGAAGCATCGGATAAATTGGGTAAAATAGATGTCACATATACTCTTATTCTTTTTGTTTGCTCATTATCCAATTTCCCCAAACTTTCAAGATCGCTCCCTAAAGTGACAATTTGTAATGGGCGTGCAGGTGTGCTTAGCGGTGGATTTACAACAATAGCAACTTGTGTCATTTGTGCTTTGCGACGACTAGCATAATCATTTACAGCACTCAAATTACAAAACCCAGATACACCATTTACAGTAATGTCTGTATTTTCTTCATTCCATTGTAAAGTACTTGTATTTGCGACAGAGAAAGACGTTGCAGGAGAGGTCTGACTTCTAAAACAAAAAACTACTTCTTTTCCCTGATTTTGTAATGCATAGCCAAGTAAACTTGTGGGATTACCACTCGTACTAGCGAAGCCTTCGGCACCTAATCGGTAAAGTACAGAATCAGATGACTGCATGAGCAACTGCTGCGCTTGACTGTTTGTTGCAATATTTAAACTTGTAAGACTTTGACGAACAGCCAACGTCCCAATCACGGTAATCACTAGCAATAAAATTAAAACAACGATTAATGTTGAACCCTTTTGTACTTTCATTACATTACCGCCGTATCTTGAGAAAACAAACCATTACGTAAGGCGATAGTTTGAGTAATAACTGTACGCAAATATTTTGGAGGGTTCCCTGTCGGCACTTTAATAGATACATTTTGATCAAGCACTTTATAAGTTTGGTTATTTGAAACTAAACCATTCTCACGAATGCTTTCATTGGAACGTACAAGTACACCAACTTGAATGGAATTGACTCGCGGACGTGGATTTGCATTCAAAGCAAGATATTGCCCAATCGAGATATACCGAAAATTTGTTGTATTGGTATCATCAGAAATGCCTAACAGAAAGTGCAAATGATCTACACGTCTTACCAAAATTTCTCCTTCTGTCGTACCAAATACAGTCGTAGAAGTTGAAGGGTTTTTTAAAATCGTAGTGTCACCCGCTACATATGAACCCGCTTCACATGCAAGTGCTAATGCAGCATTAGGTTCATTTGATATGGCATTTGAATCTGATCTTAAAAAGAAACGCTCAACAATGTATCTATTCGCCTCATAATTATTACCTTCACAATCAACACCAGCCTGCTCTGCAAAGAATTGGACAACCAATTGATCGCTGCCTTGATTTACATTTCCAGTAGCGGGCGGTACCGCCGAAACTTGTACGTTACTAGCCTTAGTCGCGAAACTTGTCACTGGCACAGCTACTGTTGAAGGAATTGTGTCTGGGATATTCGTTGGAATCGTATCTGCCGTATAAGTTGGACTTGCTACTGCTGGGAAACGGGAAGTTTGTCTCGTGGTTATTACAATTCCACCGTTAGCCAGTCGATCATTTATGATGTTATTGTTTCCATAGTTACTCTTGCGAATGTCATTCGAGATATAGCGTAATCCAAAGTTTCCACTTTCCTGTAGATCAGCCATCGCGCGTTGAGTATTTAAAGAAATTTGTCCTGTAAGAAATAGCTGAGCGGCAGCAGCTGTAATTAATAGCCCCAAAACAATTGCCACCATGAATTCGACAAGTGTGAACCCCTGCTGAATATATATTTTATTCATCTCAATATAACTCCATGATGACACATTTTGCTTGAGGTAAATATGCACCACCATTCGTACAAGCATCTGAATCAGTAGAACTATTTATTGCTTTTGTTTTTCCCCATGCGACATAGACACACTTACGGTTTTGAGTACCACTCACCTGACAGTCAGGTAAACGAATCATCATTCCTAAATCATTTGCCTGACTCACAACCTGTGCCGTATCATAATTTGCCATTTGAACAGACGTAGTACATGGTGTTGTATTTGTCGTTTGAATACATTCTGGAGTCGCTGTTGTACTTTGTGTTGTTGCATTTAAATTATCGCCATAGGTACTAAATGCAGCCCTATTTACACGAATACGTTCAGCTAAATCTCTGGCAAGATTCATAGCTTGAATTTTACTCATAGCCTCATCAGTGGCATCAACGGCTCTTAACTGTAGGGCAGTAAATCCTAGAACCCCTATCGCAAGAATCAGCAAAGCAACTAATACTTCCATCATCCCTATGCCCTTTTGATTATATTTATTCATGAGCAAGTTCCGTCGTTTTTTGAATAAACAGTTCCCATCCGGGTTAATGCAAAGGTTTTTTGAGTTTTAGCGATTGAATTGCAAATCACAAAATCTGTATCCGCTGAAATACCTAAAACTAACGCCCCATCTCTGCCAAAAGTAATACTACTTATAGAGGTAGGTGCAGTTACTCGATTTCCTGTAGTAGGTTCCCAATAAAAATCTGTATTTGTATTGGTTCCATCAACTAAATGGACAGTAACATTTGTTCTTAATAAAACAGCTTGGCTACGCCCTTGAGATAAGGTAGAGATCAGCTCTCTCGTATTTGCATTTAATCTTTGCTTAGCCATGAGTTGCGTAAAAGACGGCGCAGCCATCATCGCAATGATGACCATTACTGCAATCGTCACCATGAGCTCAACCAAGGTGAACCCTTCTTGCGGAATAATTCCCCTCATCCCCAGAACCCCAAATAAACTTAAGAATTTTTTATTTATTATTTAAATTTTACGGTTTAGATTTACAAAACAAATACAAAGCAGATAAAGGGTATAAAAAAACAGATAATCGTCACATCAACAATTATCTGTTTTACTATTTTAAAATCAGTATGTTAAACAAGTCACACTTTATGCTTGAGTCACATGAATACGTAATTCTTTAGGAAGACTAAAAGTTATATTCTCTTCACGTCCATCTAATTCTTTAGGTGCTTGCGCGCCCCAGTCTTGTAAACGTTGAATTACTTGCTTAATGAGAATTTCTGGCGCTGAAGCACCCGCTGTCACACCAATTTTGCACATATCATTGAACCATGACCGTTCTAACTGATCAGCATTATCTACAAGGTAAGCAGCTTTACCCATACGCTCTGCAAGCTCACGTAAACGATTTGAATTTGATGAGTTAGGTGAACCTACAACCAAGACTACATCACACTGTTCGGCCAAATCACGCACAGCATCTTGTCTGTTTTGAGTAGCGTAGCAAATATCATCCTTACGCGGACCCTGAATATGAGGAAATTTTGCACGCAAAGCATCAATAACTTTAGCTGTATCATCAATAGATAAAGTTGTTTGAGTTACAAATGCAAGTTTTTCAGGATGTCTTACTGCAAGCGCAGCAACATCAGCTTCATCTTCAACCAGATAAATCTCACCACCTTTCAATTTGTCATATTGGCCCATTGTTCCTTCAACTTCTGGGTGCCCTTCATGACCAATTAAAATGGCTTCAGTACCTTCTCTCGCATATTTAGTCACTTCAATATGAACTTTAGTAACTAAAGGACAAGTCGCATCAAAAACTTTTAAGCCTCGGCGCTCCGCTTCTTGTTGAACTGCTTTTGAAACACCATGCGCACTGAAAATTACAATTGAGTCATCCGGAACCTGATCTAGTTCATCAACAAAAACTGCTCCTCTTTGACGTAAGTCATCTACCACAAATTTATTGTGTACAACTTCATGACGTACATAAATAGGAGGGTTAAAACATTCTAAAGCCCGATTGACGATTGCTATGGCTCGATCAACACCGGCACAAAAACCACGCGGATTAGCTAACACAATTTCCATAACAGCCTCAAAATTAATAAAACAGGGGAATTTCTCTTGAATATTTGCAATTAAAACTATTCAGTTTAAACGCACGGTACACTACAATAGCGAAGATATTTTATCATATCAGGAAAAATATCATGTCGGGTCTATTGTTTGTCGTTTCTGCTGCATCAGGAACGGGCAAAACATCTTTGGTGAAAGCCCTGCTTGACCGTGTGAGCAATTTACATGTTTCAGTCTCGCATACTACCCGAGGTCAACGTCCTGGTGAGTTAGATGGTGTTCACTATCACTTCACTACAAAAGATGACTTTCTAGACCAAGTAAACCATGAAGGCTTTATCGAATACGCTGAAGTATTTGGTAATTACTATGGCACTTCTCAAGCAACTGTAAAACAACAGTTAGCTCAAGGACACGATGTTCTACTTGAAATTGATTGGCAAGGTGCAGAGCAAGTACGCAAACTTTTTCCTGAATCCAAGCAAATATTTATTTTACCGCCAACACAGTTTGACTTACGTCAGCGTTTATCTAATCGCGGTACTGACTCAGTTGAAGTCATTGAACATCGTTTAAGCTGTGCAGTTGAAGATATGCAGCATTACACGAACTTTGATTACATCATTATTAATGATGACTTTAATAAAGCCTTACATGAGATTGAAGCTGTGATTACAGCAAACCGTCTAGTGCTATCTCAGCAAGCGAAACGCTATCAGACATTAATTCAAGACTTGATTACTCCTCAACCAAAACAGGAATAACTTGAGTCTAGATCGAAAGCCTTTTATACTGTTTAGTCTGTTCAAATTCACCATTCCAAAACGAGAACTTTTATGGCACGCGTCACCGTTGAAGATTGTTTAGATCATGTAGACAACCGTTTTGAGCTTGTGCTCGTTGCAAGTAAACGTGCTCGTCAATTGGCACGTCAAGGCATGGAGCCAACTGTAGAATGGGATAACGACAAACCGACTGTAGTTTCTTTGCGCGAAATCGCGGCAGGTCACGTTACTAAGGAAATTCTTAAGCAACGTGAACAAGATTATCAAACTTCTAGTCTTGATCTTGCTCTTTCTACAAACAGCTTGAATTTAGAAGGTTTTTCTTTCTAATCTATTCTGTTTAATAAAAAAACCATCGTTTTTCTGCGGTGGTTTTTTATTTGGCTTTGCCTTGAATTTAAAGAGATTGAAAAAAGCAATTATTTTCATTGAAAAAAAAATACACTTTTTCAAATGAAAAAATTGACAAGTTCCGCAATATGCTTTTCATTAAGAAGTAGATAGATGTAGTTTCTCAGCATTAGGAAAAAGGGTGATTTATGCCAGGCGAAGAGGTCAGCCAAGCCAAGCAACAGCTTAAATTGATTATCGACCCTTACTTATCGGTAAGTGAGGTCGAGAAAGTGCTTGCTGCCTGTGATTTTGCCGATCTAGCGCATAGTGGCATTACACGTAAAAGTGGTGAACCCTACATTCTGCATCCAATTGCTGTTAGCTGCATTCTTGCGAACATGCGTTTAGATGCTGAAACCTTAATGGCAGCCCTTTTGCATGATGTTATTGAAGACACTCAATATACAAAAGAAGATATTACTGAAAAATTTGGCCTGACGGTTGCCGAGCTAGTTGACGGCGTAACCAAACTTAGCCAGTCAAGTGATAAAGAATATAACAAAGCCGCCTCATTCCGAAAAATCTTGCAAGCGACCCTACAGGACCCGCGTGTCATTATTATTAAATTAGCTGATCGCTATCATAATATGACAACTCTAGGTGCTTTACGTCCAGATAAACGCGCCCGCATTGCTCAAGAAACGCTTGATATCTTCGTGCCAATGGCAAGATTAGTCGGCATGAATGAAATGGGCGATAATCTAGAAAATCTTTGTTATCAAAATCTTGATCTTGATATGTTTGATAACGTGCAAAATGCACTACGTCTAACCAAACCAGAGCGATGTAAATATCAAAGTATCTGGGAACAAAACCTCGCTGAACTTCTCCACAATTATCATATTCAAGGCCGCATTAAAAAGAAAAATAACAATATCGAATTATTACGCCATTTCGTTAAAAATGAGATGGATTTACAAGAGCTTACCCACAGCCATGCTTTTGAAATCGTTTTACAATCAATTGCCGACTGTGACCGCCTAGTTGATGCTTTAAGAGAAAACTTTCAGGTCATTCAATATCAGGATCATATCCGTCGTCCGCTACCAGGTGGTAACCAATCTTTACTGATTAAACTTAAAGGCGAAAAAACTACACTATCTCTTACCATTCAAACCGAGCTTATGCGTAAAGCTGCTCGTTTTGGGGTAGTGCTTGGTGAAAATGCCCCACAAACTTGTCGTTC
This sequence comes from Acinetobacter sp. GN11, assembly GCF_054823985.1. NCBI lineage: Bacteria > Pseudomonadati > Pseudomonadota > Gammaproteobacteria > Moraxellales > Moraxellaceae > Acinetobacter > Acinetobacter sp. GN11. Next base: position 9,907 of record NZ_JRVL01000003.1, read on the forward strand.
AGCCATTCAGGCCTCTATGCAAAACCTGAATACGCTTATCGATGGAGAATGTGCAAAAACGACCTTCAATGATTTGTTAGATTACTTACATCAAGAAAAAATTTGGGTATATACACCGCATGGCCAACTCCATGAGTTACCCCAAGGTGCTACCGTAGTTGATTTTGCTTATTCAGCTAGTTTATTTCTAGGTAACCATGCCGTTGGTGCAAAAGTAGATGGTGAAATTAAACCATTGTCGACACCATTAATTAGCGGTCAAGTTATCGAAGTTATTACGGATGTTTTAGCAACACCAAATCCAGACTGGTTAAGTTTTATTAATACGCAAAAAGCTCGCCGTGCATTACAACACGTCCTTAAAGATCAAGACATTGAAGAACAACGTTTAGTCGGTGCGCAAGCACTTTCTCGCGCCCTAAAACTCTTTAACCGTTCGATCAATGACCTTTCTGAAGCAGACTGGTTAGATTTACTTCAATGGCGCCACATCGATAATAAAAATACATTGTATGAACAAATTGCTGTTGGTGACTTACTACCTCAACTTGTAGCTAATCACTTATTTGCTCATGACAAGCATCCACAAGTGGAAAATTCAGATCGGCTCATTCAAAGTACTGAAGGTATCGACGTTAAATATGCGCATTGCTGCAACCCAGTTCTAGGTGACCCAATTCAAGGACATTTAACACGTCGTGGATTGATTGTGCATCGCATACGCTGCCATAACCTACTGCATGAGCAACATCTCCATCCTGAAAATATCATGCCGCTTCAATGGAAAGCAGATGACGTAGATGATGTTCGTTTTACAGCCTACCTCGCTATAGATATGGCAATGAATGATGAGCAGGTATCAGATCTGATCTATCAATGCCGTAAAAACAATGCAGGGGTAGAAATGGTTCACTCAAATGAGCAAAGAACGTTTGTTAATATTGTAGTTAACAACCGTAAACATATTGCGAAAGTCATCCGTGACTTACGTATGCATTATGGATTCCCACGTATTGAACGCTTGGATGCACCTAATCCACAAATGGAAATTTCAAAAGTAAGCTAAGTCTTTACAAGGACTATTGGTCAGGTTTATGTTTCTTTAACAAAATCAAACTTTCCAAATTCACTCAATCAGTTAAATCGATGATACTTTTGTCAAAACCTATCATCGATTATGATGGAATGAGATTTAATCAAGGAGAACCAAATGTCCCGCCAAGTGATTCATACTGAAAATGCCCCTGCTGCTATCGGCACATACTCTCAAGCTATTTTAGTAGATAATACGTTATATCTTTCAGGGCAAATTGGTTTAGACCCATACAGTATGGAACTTGTAGAAGGTATCGAAGCTCAAATTCGTCGTGTATTTGATAATTTAAAAGCGGTTTGTGAAGCTGCCGGTGGCTCTCTAGCAGACATTGCCAAGCTCAATATTTTTCTAACTGATTTATCAAACTTCCAACTCGTAAACCAAATTATGGGTGAATATTTTGCACAACCGTATCCTGCACGTGCAGCACTTGGTGTAGCAAGTTTACCCAAAGGTGCTTTAGTTGAAATGGATGGCATTGTAGTTATTAATCAATAAGATATAAAAAATATATTGAATATTTCCCGTTAAATTCTTAGCTCTAAATCATGAGCCACCTTTGTATAAAATCTGAACACAACTCAGATTTCCGCTCAGGTGGTATTTTTTTATCCGAATTCCCAATAATAATAAATGAGATTTTAAATGAATTTCATTGACAAACGATAATAATTATCAATAATATCAATTATCGCATTTATATTTGGGGATCACTCCCATGTACGTTTGCTTGTGTCGTGGCATTACCGATCAAGATATCAAAGACGCTGTTGAAAATGGCGCCGAAAGCTATCGCGAAATTCGTGAATTGCTTGATCTTGGTACTTGCTGTGGACGCTGTGCACCAGAAGCACGTGCTATTATTAATGAAGAATTAGCAGAAATCGCTGCTCGTATTTCCATAGCTGCGTAAAAGAATTATAAACATTTAACAGTATTTATTAGCTCCTCCACCGCTTTTTGCGGAACGTTAATAGTTCCTCATTCAAGCGGTTTTTTTTGGCTGGAAACTCTCCTTTCCTAATATTGTGTTGTTTTTGATTGCGATTTTCATTTGCTGTTCTATAAATTACTCGCCATATCAGTGTTTGTTCACTAAAATGGTTTTATAGATTGCCTTAATTGAATTGAGGCAGAAATTGTTTTGGAGTAGCTACAATGAAAGGCAATCGTGATGTCATTAATCAGCTCAACCAAGTGCTGTATCATCATTTAACCGCAATTAATCAATACTTTTTACATTCACGCATGTTTAATGATTGGGGAATTGAGCAGCTTGGTTCGGCGGAATATAAAGAATCAATTCGTCAAATGAAGCATGCAGACAAAATTATTGAACGTATTTTGTTTTTAGAAGGTCTGCCTAATCTTCAGCATTTAGGCAAACTTTATATCGGCCAACACACAGAAGAAGTTCTGCAATGTGACATTCGTAAAGTGAAAGAAAATATAGAGGCGATTCAAAAAACAGTTGCTCTCGCTGAAACAGAACAAGACTATGTGACTCGTGATCTCGTTCAAGAAATTTTAGAAAAAGAAGAAGAATATTGGGACTGGTTAGATACTCAGATTGACCTTATCGGCAACGTTGGCATTGAAAATTACATCCAGAGTCAAATGTAATTTCTCATAAAAAAATCCCCTTGCATACAAGGGGATTTTTTTATTACTTTTCTTTTAATAACTCTGGTAGCGTTATTTTTTGCTTATAGAGATGCTTTAAAATTAATATTTGCTGCTGTGCCTGCTCTAGTTTTCCATTATAAGCCAGCAATTTTGCATATTTACGCAAATTATATGGAGTTGCTTTATTCTTTACCGAGTTCCCCCACTGGACTAAATCAGCTTCAGGTAATTTAGTTTTTGGATTAAGTTCAATCCATTTTAAACGCTCTTCAAACTGCGTTAAAACAAAAATTCTGCTGCTTCCCATGAACTCTGCATTTGGCTTTTTATTCTTATAAAGTAAATTACTATTCAGAACATACACATTGTAATCACGTAAAATCGCAATAATAAGCAGTAAACCAACTACCCATATTAAGCGAAAAAGTTGCTTATTAAGTACAACTCCCTTGAGTACTGGAGTCTGCGCCTGAACAATACCGAGCAAGAAACCACAGGTAAGCAAGAAATAAGCATAGCGCTGTGGGAACTCAAACATGGCATGAATAAACACCGCACACACCATCATAATCGCTATAATTGAGATAGTTTCTTTAGCCTGTTGATTTAACCAAAGGAACCAGCACGTAAAGTAAGCAATAATTACAGCTGCTAATGGAATACCATTCCAAACAATTAAGTCAAGCAGTACATTATGGGCACTATTAAACCATACATGTACAGTTCCATATTGAATACTATCGACTACAGCGACACTTGTTTGACTCCATCCATACCCTGCCCACGGCTGCTGTGCTATGGCATGTAATATTTGTATCCACATGCCTACACGCTCATGCCCCGAACCTGCACGAGCAACAAATGTACTTGTTTCAGTAATCTGTGTATTTGTAGAGAACTCAATGAATTGAGTAATATACGGTAAGATGAATCCAGCAATTAAGAAAAATGTTAAGCACCACAAGAAACCTTGAGCAAATCCAAATCTTTTTTGCTTTCTAAACTGCTTAATCATCCAATAGATGAGTAAGAATGGAAAAACTATCCATGAAGTTCTTGATTGACTCAATGCAACTGTAAATAAAATAATGAGCGTTGAAGGCAGTAACAACCAAATTGTTACTTTATTCTTTTCATATAAATATAAACACCCTAATAATCCAATGATTAAAAAGGTTGCCATATTATTGGGTTGGCCAAAATTACCGTAAGGACGATTACCCAGTAACTTAAGCACATACGGAATATGAGACTCAATATTCAACCATTGGCAAATTGCAATGAAACTAGTAATAAGCGATACAATAATTACAAGTAGGCTAAAACCAGAAAAGATTTGATCTCGTTTTTGTTGATCTAAAGACAGGTTATAACCAGCCAAGACCATAAACCAAAAACCTAATAAGTAAAATGAACTCAATAAGGCTGTGCTCAAATCAAAAACTAAACCAAAACCCCACTGCACTATTGGAATTAAAGTAAATGGCAGCAACAATAGTTGCGCTCTAGGAATTTTAATATTTTGCTGTATCAGAGCAGCTAATACGCATAATCCAGCCCCAAAAGTACTCACTTCACTTGAGAACATGACCCAAGGGCTATAGTGAAATGGAGACAACCATGCAAAACCTAACAGGATTGCAGCGAGGAATAGGAAGAATACTTGCATAGTAACGAATGAAAAGACTTAGAACTTGCAGGGAATTATACAGATAACTTAGTCAACTGAATCTAAAGTTCCAATTAATTATTGTTGATTACAATTGCTTTATACATAAAAAACGCATCTCTAAAGATGCGTTTTGTAAAATAACTATCAATATTTTCAAATAGTTAGATTGTTATTTAAAAGACTGCGGTAAATAATCAGCTAGAGTAGTATCAGTTACTGTAACAGTTGATGGCTTAATTACACCATTTTCAGTTACAGACATACCAATTACTTTGCTTGTTAATTTATCTGATACATCAGTAGCCTTAAATGTATAACTAACACCACAACCACTACCACCCGTAGTTGCATCTGCTGTAATAGTTGCAGTTCCATACTTTCCAGCGATTGAATCAGCGGCAGCGGCGGCGGCGGCGCCAGAAGCAAAACAAGTGCCTGATTGCAAATTAGTAGCAATTGTTGTTTTTAAACCATCTGCTAATGTAAATGCTTCAGAAGCTTGTGATTTAGCAATATAGCTTTGGTATGCAGGAATCGCAATTGCCGCCAAAATACCGATAATCGCAACCACGATCATGAGTTCAATTAATGTAAAACCTTTTTGTGCATTCATAGCCTTTTCCCCAAAGATTGTATGTATGTTTTTATATAAGCTTTTTCAGCTATCAACTACATAGCAGCATCTATGCCAACTTTTATTTTATTTACAAAACAACAAGTTACATTAATTTTTAAATTTATTGAATATGAAATCTCTGTAAATAACTGACAAAAAACGTCATATAACTTTTTACCACAACACATCACACATAAAAAAAAGTAAATAAAATCCATCAAACTTTTTATTTGCTTTTGTGAACAAATTCTCTTTAAAAATAAATAAATAGGTGACATTTTTTGTCAGCCACCTTAAGAAATAAAAACTTAAAAATTATGAGATATAGAACTTTTAGAAAATAACTTAATTTATAATAATTGGAGCATTTCCCAATTCATTGAATTGATCGGGCATGTTTTCGTCATAAAAATGTGACAACACCTCTCCAATTTGCTGTACACCCATCACTACAGCTTGTTGATATTGTTTTTGTTTAAGTTGTTGAACGATAGACTCACAAATCTGTTGCCAGACCTGATCATTAGTCGCATTTCTAATACCACGGTCAAATATAACTTCTACAGTACGTTCACATAAATTTAGGTATAACAATACGCCGCTATTTAATGCAGTATCCCAAACGCCTAATTCTGCAAATAACTGCTGTGCTCGTAAACGTGTGTTTTGTCTATAGGCCTGTGAACATGGAATATGGCCTTCAATTACCACCTGTATTTCTCCAACATGACCCTGTTCTGCTTGTTGTACAGCATCGGCAATAGTTTGCTTATCTTGTTTTGAAAAATAACGACTACTGGCCGGAAAATAACATAAATGTTTAAACCAACGTTTTAGGCTTGGCTCTACAGATTCCTCAATTTTGGGTTGAGTAATAATTTGTGTTGTTTCTGATGTTGTTACCATGAGCCTGAAGCACCTCCACCGCCAAAACGACCTCCACCGCCGCTATAGCCTCCGCCACCATCGCCGAAGCCTCCTCCACGTCCACCGCCGCCAGAGCCACTCAAAATAACCTGTAAAATAAGTTGGGCAATAGAAGTAATGAGTAAAAAGAAGATTCCAAAACCGAGTAATAAACTAGTCACTAGACCTGCGCCATTTACAAAACCTGCTACAGCGGCAGCAACACCAGCAGTAGATGCACTAAGAGGTCGTCCTACAATAAATGAACCAACAATTCCAGCAACAAGAATAAATAGAGCCATTGTCAGCGTTGTTTGTTTGGCTTGTTGCTCTTCTGCGGCTTGGTGTTGTCTTTCTTTTAAATCTTGAGCAGCTTGCTGAGCAACTTCTGGATCAAGATTTAAAATTCTTCCGATTTCATCAAGACCCGCATTTAAACCTTGTGCATATTGGGCTTGTTTAAAATAAGGTGTAATTTGATTTCGAATAATCCGACTTGCGACAATATCAGGCAACACGCCTTCTAAACCATATCCGGTTAAAATTTGTATACGGCGATCATTTACCGCAACTGCAATGAGTAATCCATTGTCACGTTTAGCTGAGCCTAATTGCCACTGCTCACCCACTCGTAATGCATAATCAAAAATATCTTCTTGGCCCGTAGTTGGAACAATAACGATACCAATTTGCGCTTTGCCTTGTTGGTATAAACTTAGAATTTTTTGGTCGAGTTGCTGCTTTTCTGTCTCGCTTAGGATATTAGCTTGATCAATAACAGGTTGGTTTAAAGTTGGCAAACCACGAATTGACTCACCATCTGCCATATCGTTAGAGACTTTAGGCGAAGCAGCAACACTTGAAGCAGGTGGTTCACCCGATTTAGATGCGGTGCCTTGATTTTGCTGCTTTTGAATAATTTTGCCCGCTACTATTGTGTCGGTCTCATCAGTAGCAGTTGCAGTATTACTTTCACTCCATGCCGTATTCTGAAAAAGAACACCACAACAGAGCAAAATTAAGGTCGTAATAAAGACCTTAATTTGCTTAGACTGAAGCAATATAATATTTCTCATACGGCCCTCCTTTGATTTATTAAATTAATCAAAAGAAACTTTTGGAGCCTGTTGTGCAGAAGCTTCTGCTGAGAAATTGGCTTTTGGATGCATGCCAATTACTTTTGCAGTCACTGCTTGCGGGAACTGGCGTACATATCCGTTGTAATCTTGCACTGTTGTAATATAACGATTACGTGCAACTGCAATACGGTTTTCTGTACCCTCAAGCTGAACTTGTAATTCTTGGAATTGGGTGTTGGCTTTCAAATCTGGGTAGTTTTCAGACACAGCAATAAGTCGAGATAATGCCCCTGTTAATTGACTTTGAGCCTGTTGATATTTTTCAAGTAAAGCTGGATCTTCAAGAACTTCTTTATCAACTTTTAAACCTGCAACATTCGAGCGTGCTTGTGTTACTTCGGTTAATACTTGCTCTTCATGTTTAGCATAACCTTTTACCACATTGACAAGGTTTGGCACCAAATCTGAACGACGTTGATATTGGTTTTGTACTTCAGACCACGCTGCTGTCACAGCCTCATCTTTTACTTGTAACGTGTTATAGCCACACCCCGAAAATAGTAAGGTACTGGCAAGTGTCGTTGCGATTGCAAATTGTTTCAACGTTTTCATCGTCACATTATCCTCAAGTTTTTCTTTATATTTTTGACCTCTTTACCCGATTGTATGATGAATTTGGCATTATTGTGTTGCTTTTATTTTATTGATTTTTAAAAAACCGGATTTTTAAATCCGGTTATCTATTAACTTAATCTTTGTTCTTTTTCTTATTGAAAACTTGCCATTTGATAGTCTTCTGCTAAAGAGCTTTTCCAGTAATCGACCATCTTGTCGTAATCCTTTTGACTCGGATGAAAATCTTTTTTGTAATATGCGAAGTATTCTGGCATTAATTGGACAAGCATCTTAATCAGCAAATATGAGCCAAATAAATTACCTCCGATCTTAGGTAAGCTGTTCCATTTATCTTGCCAAAATAAACGAGTTGTCCCATAAAAAGCGAGACTCGCAAACCCAGTAGTGACACTACGCATGAGTAAACGGCGGATACGGTCATCTCCATATACATGCTGATAGACATCGAATGCGACTGAACGATGCTCAATTTCTTCAATCGCATGCCATACCCAAAGTTTTAATGCATCTTGATCTAAGGTTTTTAACAATTCTGGATGTTGTAAAACATATGCTCCAAGGAGAGCTGTAAAATGCTCAAAAGCACAGGTAAGAGCCAATTGAAGTTTAGGCGGAATCGTTCTTAAATATTTATCACGCTCATTTAACCAGTTTTGAAAACTGTCCAGATTATAATCATCACGCCGCCAAGCTTCATTAAACTCACTATGCGCTTTGGAATGCATAGCCTCTTGCCCAATAAAAGCTGCAATTTGTGCTTGTAGTTGAGGATCGGAAACCTTATCACGCACATTACGTACGCTATTTACAAAAAATTGCTCTCCTACAGGAAAAGTCGAGGAAAGTGCAGTTAAAAAGTGAGACATGAGAGGAGAATTGGCAAAATAGTGCCGTTTAATCGCCGTTGGATTAAACTCAAGACGACGCACTGTAATACCCAACGCTTTTCGACGATTTAAATATGATTTTTCTGCCGTCATACCTGCGATGTTCATATTCAATACCTATTGCATTGAAGAAGGAAGCATTGAGTATGTCGCGAGCTTAAAAAGCTAAAAAGGGCAAAAAAGCTTATTGTATTTGCCAAAAGCATCAAACTGACTAATGGTAGACAATAAAAAAGCCCACTTGAAGTAGGCTTTTTTTAAGTGTTTTAACAAATGACTTTATTAAACACCGAGGTAATCCAAAATGCCTTCGGCAGCTTGACGACCTTCCCAAATCGCAGTCACAACTAGGTCTGAACCACGAACCATATCGCCACCAGCAAAGATTTTCGGATTTGATGTCTGGAATTTGAATTCTTGCTTTTCAGCTGCGACAACACGGCCCGAACCATCAAGACTAATATTCGCATTACCAAACCAGTCAGCTGGACTTGGGCGGAAACCGAATGCAAGTAGAACAGCATCGGCTGGTAATACTTCTTCAGAACCCGGAACTGGCTCAGGGCTACGACGGCCACGACTATCTGGTGCACCCATTTGTGTCGTTACCACTTTTACGCCTGTTACTTTGCCATTTTCACCAACGATTTCGATCGGTTGACGATTGAATAGGAATTTCACACCCTCTTCATAGGCATTTTTTACTTCACGTGCAGAACCTGGCATGTTGCTTTCATCACGGCGGTATGCACACGTTACATCATGAGCACCTTGACGTAATGAAGTACGGTTACAATCCATCGCTGTATCACCACCACCAAGTACAATCACCTTTTTACCATCTAAGCTGATGTACTCACTTGGGTCTTTTTCCCAACCTTGGCAACGGTTCACGTTAGAGATCAAGAAATCAAGAGCATCATAAACACCATTAAGATCTTCACCTGGGAAACCACCCTTCATGTAGGTATAAGTTCCCATACCCATGAACACAGCATCATATTCTGCAAGTAATTCATCAATGGTGACATCTGTGCCAACTTCAGTATTTAAGCGGAACTCGATGCCCATACCTGTGAAAATTTCACGACGGCGTTTCATTACATCTTTTTCCATTTTAAATTCTGGAATACCGAATGTAAGTAAGCCACCAATTTCAGGACGCTTGTCAAATACAACTGGCTTAACACCACCACGAGCTAAAATATCTGCACAACCTAAACCTGCAGGACCAGCACCAATGATTGCAACTTTTTTGTCAGTCCATTTCACGCCTGACATATCTGGACGCCAACCTAAAGCGAAGGCTGTGTCATTGATATATTTTTCAGCATTACCAATAGTCACTGCACCAAAACCATCGTTTAAGGTACAAGCACCTTCACATAAACGGTCTTGTGGACATACGCGACCGCATACCTCAGGTAATGTGTTGGTTTGATGGCAAAGCTCAGCCGCTTGGAAAATTTGGCCTTCAGCAATGAGTTTTAACCAGTTTGGAATGTAATTATGTACAGGACACTTCCATTCGCAATATGGGTTACCACAACCTAAACAACGGTGAGTCTGATTAGCGACAGTTTCCGATGTAAAAGGTTTATAAATTTCCACAAATTCTGCTTTGCGGACAGTAATATCTTTTTTCTCTGGATCTTGGCGTGCTACATCCAGAAATTGAAAGTCATTATTTAGGCGTTCTGCCATGTCTCTCTCCGTGGGTAGGCGCGGTTTTCACTGTTGCCCGCACCTGCCTATGTCGTTGCAGTCGTGGAATTATTGTGGATCAGCTTGTGTAGTTTTCAAAAGCGTTTGTAAATTAGCAGCCTTTGGTTTCACAAGCCAGAATTTACGGCTGTAGAAATCGAACTCATTGCGGATTTTATAAGCCCAGGCACTACCTGTTTCTTTAATATGCTCATCGATAATACGCAACAAGAACTCTTTATGATCTTCCATAGATTCTGTTGAAATACGATTTAAATCAATCAATTCGTGGTTGTAGTAATCTACGAAATCATTATCAAGGTCAAGTACATAAGCAAAACCACCGGTCATGCCCGCACCAAAGTTATGGCCTACTTTACCAAGTACAGTCACAACACCACCTGTCATATATTCACAGCAGTGATCACCAGCACCTTCAATTACAGCAAATGCACCAGAGTTACGAACTGCAAAACGCTCACCTGCTGTACCCGCTGCAAAAAGCTTACCGCCAGTTGCACCATACAAACAGGTATTACCAATAATTGCTGTGTTTTGTGTTTGGAAAGGCGAACCTTGTGGTGGGAAGATTGAGATACGACCACCTGCCATACCTTTACCCACATAGTCGTTGGCATCACCTTCAAGACGGATGTGTAAACCACCAGCGTTCCATACACCCAGTGACTGACCTGCAGTACCTGTTAAGTTCATTACAACAGGATGCACTTCCATGCCCAAGTTACCGTAGCGACGAGCGATTTCACCTGACACACGAGCACCAATCGAACGATCACAGTTCACAACTTTGAAGTTGAACTGACCGCCTGCACTTGATTCAATTGCAGGAAGCATTTCTGCAACCATTTTCTCAGCCAATACACCTTTATCAAATGGTGCATTACCTTGTACTTCACAATACTGTGCTTTACCGTCAGCAGATGGATGAGACGTTAACAATGCACTTAAATCAAGATGAGCATGTTTTTCAGTTTCACCTGGCAACACTTCAAGTAAATCAACACGACCAATTAAGTCTTTCAATGAAGAAACACCTAATGCTGCCAACCATTCACGAGTCTCTTCCGCAATAAAGTGGAAGAAGTTGATCAGCATTTCTGGCTCGCCAATATAGTGCTCTTGACGCAAGTGATCTTGTTGAGTTGCAACGCCAGTTGCACAGTTGTTTAAGTGGCAAATACGTAGGTATTTACAGCCTAACGCAATCATTGGTGTTGAACCGAAACCAAAGCTTTCCGCACCTAAAATTGCAGCCTTGATCACATCAAGACCAGTTTTTAAACCACCATCCGTTTGTACGCGTACTTTTCCACGTAAGTCATTAACGCGAAGTGCTTGATGCGCCTCACTTAACCCCAACTCCCATGGAGAACCCGCATGGTGAATTGATGAAAGTGGAGATGCTGCTGTACCACCGTCATAACCAGAAATGGTAATGAAGTCTGCATATGCCTTAGCAACACCAGCTGCAATTGTTCCGACACCCGGCTCAGATACCAGTTTTACCGAAACCATTGCTTGCGGGTTAACTTGCTTCAAGTCAAAAATTAACTGAGACAAATCTTCAATTGAGTAAATATCGTGGTGTGGTGGAGGTGAAATAAGTGTTACACCCGGCACTGAGTAACGTAAACGTGCAATTAAACCATTTACTTTACCGCCTGGTAACTGACCGCCTTCACCCGGTTTTGCACCTTGAGCAACTTTAATTTGCAACACTTCAGCAGAAGTCAGGTACGCAGGAGTTACACCAAAACGACCAGATGCGATCTGTTTGATTTTCGAGTTACGAATTGTGCCGTAGCGAACAGGATCTTCGCCGCCTTCACCAGAGTTTGAACGACCACCAATCGTATTCATCGCAATTGCAATTGCTTCATGCGCTTCTGGAGAAAGAGCACCCAAAGACATCCCTGCCGAGTCAAAACGAGGCAAGATGTCTTTAACTGATTCAACTTGCTCGACTGGAATTGGATTCGTTGTTTTTAACTTAAATAAGTCACGAATAGTCGCCACTGGGCGGTTATTAACCAGCTCAGCATATTCTTTAAAGTGTTCGTATTTACCAGAGCGAACTGCTTTGTGCAATGAGTTAATCACATCTGGGTTGAAGGCGTGATACTCTTTATCAAATACGAATTTAAGCAGACCACCTTGATCAATTGGTTTACGATTTGACCATGCTGTAGCAGCTAATTTTTTCTGGTCTTTTTCAAGATCAGCAAATGTTGCACCCTGAATACGACTTGGAACACCCAAGAAGCACTGATCTACAACTTCAGATGACAAACCCACGGCTTCAAAAAGCTGACCTCCACGATACGAAGCAACGGTAGAGATACCCATTTTTGAAAGAACTTTTAATAAGCCTTTCTCAATACCTTTACGGAAGTTCGCTTGAGCATGGATTGGATCACCTAAAAGCTCACCTTTAGCAATCAAATCATTAATCACGTCATATGCAAGGTATGGGTAAACAGCGGTTGCACCGAAACCAAGTAATACCGCAAATTGGTGCGGATCACGTGCAAAACCAGTTTCAACCATGATGTTCGCATCAGTACGTAAACCAGTTTTAATGAGGTAATGGTGTACCGCACCTGTTGCAAGCGCTGCGTTTGCAGGCAAGAAACCTTGACGAATATTTTTATCAGTTAAAACAATTAAAGTTTTACCATCACGAACCGCTTGAGCCGCTTCTTCACAAATACGAGTAATCGCAGCTTGCAAACCCTCTTCTTCGGCATAGTTCAAATTGATGTCAACAGACTCATAGCCTGCACGATCAATACTACGGATTTGCTGTATTTTTGAGTTAGACAGAACAGGGCTCGAAATAATGATTCGATCTGCGTGCTCTGGACCTTGCTCAAATACATTCTGCTCACGACCTAAACAGGTTTCGAGCGACATTACAATCGATTCACGTAATGGATCAATTGGAGGGTTTGTTACTTGCGCAAATTGTTGACGGAAATAATCAGTCACATGGCGTACTTGGCGAGACAATACAGCCATTGGCGTATCATCACCCATAGAACCTACAGCTTCTTGACCACTTTCAGCAATAGGACGTAACAACTGGTCTCGCTCTTCAAATGTCACCATAAACATTTTTTGAGCTGCTTTTAAAGCATCGCCAGTTAAGCCCTTATCAACTAATTGTTCTTCAAGTTCAGGGTTGGCATTTAAGCGAATTGCATGGTCACGCAACCATTCACGATACGGACGCATATTTTTAAGATGTGTATTTACATCTTTTGTATCAAGTACTTTGCCCGTTAAAGTATCAACTACCAAAATTTGGCCTGGTCCAACACGACCTTTAGAAACTACATCTTCAGGCTCATAACCCCAAACACCAATTTCAGATGCTAAGGTAATATAATCATTTTTGGTAACGACCCAACGTGCAGGACGCAAACCATTACGGTCAAGCATACAAATCGCATGACGACCATCTTGAATAACCAAGCCCGCTGGACCATCCCAAGCTTCCATATGCTTAGAGTTAAACTCATAAAATGCACGTAGGTCTGCATCTAAAGTTTCAACGTTCTGCCAAGCTGGTGGCACGAGCATACGCAATGCACGGAATAAATCCATACCGCCACCGACCAAGATTTCAAGCATGTTATCTAAGCTTGAAGAATCTGAACCTGTACGGTTCACGATTGGATTAAGATCAGTTAAACCCGGCAACAATGGATTTTCAAATTTAGGCGTACGTGCCAATGCCCAGTTACGGTTTGCTGTAATAGTATTAATTTCACCATTATGCGCAAGGTAACGGAAAGGCTGAGCCAAAGGCCAACGCGGTAACGTGTTAGTCGAGAAACGTTGGTGGAATACCACAATATGAGATTTTAAACGCTCATCTGCTAAATCTGTATAGAACTCAGCAATCGCAGCCGGCATCATCAAGCCTTTATAGCTGATTACTGTCGAACAAAGCGTGTTCACATAGAACGATGAATCATTTAGTAATTGTTGTTCTGCACGACGACGTGCCAAAAATAGTTTACGGTTAAACTCAACTTCTGTTACACCCATTGGACAGTTCACAATGACCTGCTCAAAAGCTGGTAAAGATTGAAGTGCAATTTCACCTAGTGCATCGTTATTTGTAGGGACAACACGCCAAGCTAGTACGCGTAAGCCATCAGCCTCAATTTCTTTAGTTAAAATATTTTTAGAGTGCTGCGCTAATGCCGGATCAACATTTAAAAATACAGTACCGACAGCAAAAACTTCGCTAAGTGTAATATCACTCAGTTTTTTTGCTTCATCACGAAAAAATTGCTTTGGCATCGCCAATAATAAGCCGCAACCATCTCCCGTCTTGCCATCTGCGGCAATACCACCACGGTGCGTCATGCAACTTAAACTGTGAATCGCGGTTTCTACAAGATGATGACTTGATTCACCCTTCATATGGGCAATCAGTCCAAAACCACAGTTATCCTTAAACTCATCAGGTTGATATAAACCTTGAGCGGGAGCTACAGTATTAGGCGATGGCATGTGCATAGCGTACCCTTCTTTCAATAAGGCTCTTTCGAGCGTCAAACAAACAACTTATTTCTGCGATATTGCCTATGGACGATAGTTAGCTCAATGTTTCGCAAAAAAAAATTTTGGGCTGATAAGCCAATATACGCTGTTCCATTTTTACGTACACTGGTTTTTGCTAGAAAAATGTTTTGACTTATTTCGCACTCTTTTAAAGCAGCTCGACCCCACGACTCTGCATAGACTTCACTCTTTAGAGCGCCAAAATAGTTAGCAGTACATTAATAAGCACAAGAATAAAGCAAAAACTATGCCAATATAATTTTTAAAGCTTAAGTGTTTATATTTATTAAAAATAGATCGGTTTTATTCAGGTTATCATTTTAATAAATGACCAAATATGCACCACACTTGATCAAAAATTATATATATCTTTTGTTACTGCACTATATTTGTGCACATTATTCTTATCCTTAGTTCCCTCTTGTGCCCTCATTTGTTGCATTTTTAGGAGGAGCTTCAGTTGCACGATTTTGTTGAGCCTTTTTAGCAGTATCAGCAGCAGAATTCGACTGATGTACATCCACGACATTTCCTTCAGCATCTCGGCGAATAATGGTTGTCCGAGTTGTGGAATTCGTTGCTGGAGCAGCTACTTTAGGTTGCGCACTTATAGCACTATTTGCACCTGTGCCTATAAGCAAAGACTCATCAATTCTAGGCAATGCAGCTGGACGTAAACGCACTTCATAAGTTTGACTAACCCCACCTTTCATTTCATCTGCCCCCAAGTCATTAACCAGTGGTACATAGGTCGAAAATTGTTGAGGTTGCGGCTTAATTGATTCAGGCAAATCAAGATTCAGCTGTGTTAACTGCTGAATTGCATCTTCAGAACGTTTAAATACACCATATGTCAAAACATATTGTTCAGATTGCTTATCACCACTTAATCTGAAGTAGATGAATTTATTTCGGTCTGAACGATTCTTTAAAAAGTTTTTAACAATATCTTCATCAGATGCGCGGAATAGCTCAAGCGTCCACTGTTTCTTATTTTCGTTAATAAACTTTGTACCGCGGAACTCCGCCTCATGCTGACCAGATACAACAGTCCGAGTCGTTAAATCAAGAGGCCTAACTTCATCAGCTAAAGCCCCTAAATTAGCCGTTGTTGCCACTTTTTCTGGCTGAATTTGCACGGGTGTTTCTGAATCGGCTGCTTTTTCAACTTCTACAAGCTTCTTACTATCAGTCATTACCCAGAAAAGAAAAGCCAGAAACAAGCAGACGATACCACCCACCAACCAGATATATTGTTGAACATTCTGCCAAAGTGTACGTGATACAGTCATGTGTTACCTTAATTTATTATCCGTGTTGATTTGCCAAAATAGCTTGTTTCATGAGTTCAACATCAAAGTCTTTAGTAATTACAGCTTGTCCAAGTTGCTTTAACAACACTAAACGTAATTGACCATTGAGGACTTTTTTATCATGTGCCATATATCCAAGGAATTCATCCAATGGAATTTTTGGACATGATATCGGCAAATTAGCGCGTTGAATAATTTTTTTTGTACGCTCTACATCATCGATTGAAATCCAGCCTAAACGCTGTGATAAATCAGCCGCCATGACCATGCCAGTAGCTACTGCTTCGCCATGCAACCAAGTGCCGTAACCAAGGTAAGATTCAATCGCATGACCAAAGGTATGACCTAGGTTGAGTAAAGCTCTCTCGCCCTGTTCTTTTTCATCATTTGCAACAATACGGGCTTTATGGGCACATGAACGATAAACAGCTTCTGCTAAAAGATCAGCATCTCGTCCAACCAACCCATCCATATTTTGCTCTAACCACACCAGAAAATCAGCATCACCTAACAAGGCATATTTAATAACTTCTGATAATCCAGCAGACAATTCTCGATCTGGTAAAGTGTTGAGTTGAGCCATATCAGCCAAAACAACTTGAGGCTGCTGAAATGCACCAAGCATGTTCTTACCCAGTGGGTGATTAATTCCAGTTTTACCACCTACACTTGAATCGACCTGTGAAAGAAGCGTAGTAGGAACTTGAACAAAATACACACCGCGCTGGAAACATGCTGAGGCAAAGCCAGCCATATCACCAATAACACCACCGCCTAAAGCTAAAACCGTACAGTCTCGGTTAAAGCCAGCTTCAAGTAGTGCATCAAAAATTAAATTTAAATGTTGAATATCTTTATATTTTTCACCATCGGGCAAAATACAAGTAGCCATCGTTTTACCCAAACTTTTTAGTGCTTCTTGATAGTGAGATAAATATAAAGGAGCAACCGTTTCGTTACTCACAATCATGACCTGCTGACCATGAATATAAGGCTCAAGCAACTGTTTAGGATCAAGTTGACTGCCAATAAAAATAGGATAACGGCGTTCGCCTAATTCAACATGTAACGTTTGCATGAGTTTATTAAACCACGAGTAAGTTTGGCTATTTTAGCGTGTTAGACAAAATAAGTTGCAAAATCTTTTGTGCAAGATCGCGTGCAGCACCCTGATTGGTTTCAATCGTGTAATGAGCAACTTCACGATACAAAGGATCACGTATTTTTAACAAATCTCGCAATTTTTGTTCAGGGTTTTCAACTTGTAATAGAGGTCTGTTTTTATCGCGATAAGTTCGTTGTAATTGTAGTTCCACTGGAGTGTAAAGATAAACAACTATACCACGCTGCTTTAGAAACTCACGATTGGGTGCTTGAGTAATCGCACCACCACCTGTTGCCAAAACCAAAGCCTTGCGGGAAGTCAACTCATTCAACACGATGGTTTCACGAGCACGAAATCCAAATTCCCCTTCTTTTTCAAAAATCCAAGGAATAGTAGCACCTGTTTTGCGTTCAATTTCATGATCACTATCTAAAAATTCACGCCCTAATATTTCGGCTAAATGACGTCCAACGGTTGTTTTTCCTGCCCCCATGGGCCCCACCAAATAAATATTTGGCAGGGTTTCAAACGCTTTGCTTGGCAAGGCGCCACCTATTTCAATTGCTTTCATTAAAAAATATATTAATGATTTCTCACCAAAGTGTCATTAACAATTCGTGGCGTAACGAAAATCAGTAACTCTTGTTTATCATCAGATTTCACATCTTTTCTGAATAAATGCCCAAGTACAGGAATATCACCAAAGAAAGGAACCTTGGTTTGTGAGTTAGAGGTGGTCTGCTCAAACACCCCTCCTAAAATGACCGTTTCACCGTTATTAACCAATACATTCGTATTAATATTATTTTTATTTAAAATTAATTCACCATTAGGGGCTTCGCCTGCTACAGAATCCTTAGAAATATCTAATTTCATTTGAATTTTACCATCAGGCGTAATACTTGGAGTAACATCCAAGCTTAACAGCGCATCTTTAAAAGAAGTAGTAGCTGTAGTACCCGTAGCAGAAGTAACAGCAGTTTGATAAGGAACTTGCTGACCTGTCGCAACTTTGGCAGTTTGCTTATCTGTAGTCATGACTTTCGGTGTTGAAATAACTTCACCATAACCATCGGCTTGTAATGCAGAAAGTTCTAGATCAAGCATAAAATCAGACATACTAATTAAACTAAAGGCTATACTACTTGCTCCAGCTGATGTAACGCCCAAATCAACGTTTAAATTATCTGGCCGTTCAATGGTATACTTTCCTTTACTGTCTGGATTTTTTAAATTCCACAAGGTTGTTTCACTCCCCCCAACCAACAAACTATTATTGTTGTTCACCCCTTGTGATAATATCCCCCACTTAACGCCAAGCTCTTTGGTAAAAGAAGTAGAGGCTCTTACAATCCGCGCCTCAACCATAACTTGTTTGACCTGCACATCAATCAAATCAACCATTTTACGAATTTTATCAATATTTTGGGCTGTATCATTGATAATCAAAGTATTAGTCCGTGTATCAGCAACAGCACTGCCACGTGGGCTCAATAAACTTTCTAAAGCAAGAGCATCTGAATTGGCAGTACGGTTTGCAACAGCCCCCTTACCATCACGAGTATCTTCAATTAGCTTAAGTACATCTGCTGCTTTCGCATAATTCAAACGAATATAATCGGTTTGGATCGGCGCTAACTTAATTGTTTGCGCTAAAGCTTTTGCTTCATCATCTTCCGCTTTAATCAACTCTGCAACTGGAGCAATCCAGATGACATTACCATTTCTACGCTTATCCAAGTTTTTAGTTTTTAAAATAATATCAAGTGCCTGATCCCACGGAACATCTTTCAAGCGCAAAGTAATATTACCCTGCACACTATCGGCAGCAACCATATTAATACCAGTAAAATCAGCAAGTAGCTGTAGAACTCTACGAACTTCAATATCTTGGAAATCCAGAGAAAGCTTATTACCAGAATAAGATGGCTTAGATGCAGTACTTACACTTTTGTCCTGAGGACGTTTTAAGCTAATGGTGAGTTTATTTTCCGCCTGATAAGCCATATATTCATAGCTACCACTAGATTGGATCGTAATAACACCATTACCTTTTTCGTTATACGATTCAATGGTAGAAACAGGGGTTGCAAAATCATTCACATTTAAACGTTTAGCTAAATGGGTAGGAATTTTAGAGCCAAGTGTTCTCACTACAACTTTGCTGCCTTGTTGTTGAACATCTACAGGGGTATTACTTCCTAGTAAATCAATAACAATTAACCCTTCACCTTGACCGCCACGCTGAAAACCAATATTTGAAACACCTTGGGGTTGAACCATAGTTGCTGGTAAAGGTTTAACAGCAGTTTGAGCTGAATTAATCTTTAAAATAAAAGTATTACCTTCAATACGTGTTGTAAACGCACCTGCCTCTTTTAAATTTACGGTTAAACGTGAGCGCTGATCGTCAGAACTTACATCGACCGAGCTCGCTTCATTTGTACCAATCGCTACTTTTGACTGTGTTAAAGTCTGCTGAGCTTTATTAAAATCCAAAATCAAACGTGAAGGATTTTCAAGTTGATATGCCTGTGGTTGCGGTGGCAAACCATTAAACATAACTCTAATTTCTGTACCTTGACCTGCAATTTGTGTCGGTACAATATTCGTCATGCTGACCTGTGCAGAGGCAACCTGCATAACTGCAATGGCTACAGCCCCCATAGAAAACTGACGGAATACGTGATTCATTGTCTGACCATCCCCAATTAAATAATCTTTAAAAATACTTTTTCTTTGTTATTCCCTAAATTTTAGGGTGCGGGCCCAATTAACACTAAGGTTCTTGGTCTTTCCACATAGCCTTCGCGCCCATCAGGGACAATTTCCACCAGATCAATTTGGGTTGGACCAATATGGGTAATACGCCCTTGATTCATCCCCATATAGTTCCCCATCTGTACTCGCTCAATTTGCTGATCAGGCGACTGGATAAGAGCCAGCACTTGCCCACGGTTGTTACGAATGCTTCCTTTCATGTTTAAGGATTCTAATGCATAACTTTCTAGAGGCTGAGGTGCTCGTGAGAAGTTCGGATAGACTCGTTTTCCTGCCATAATTTTGAGCTCAGCAGCAAGTGAGCTTGGTAAAAATGGACTCTTTAGCTGATGAGCCGCATAATTAAATTGTGGTACAGGTGTGAAAACAGGGGCTGGGTCTATCGGCTGTGGTGGCTGGTTACGTATATTTGCCATTTGCTGATTTACAGCATCAATTCTAGAGTCACATCCGACTAAAACTAAACATGCCAAAATAGAAAAAGAAATTTGCTTAAGTTTCATTGTAATGCTCCTATTTCGACTGTGTATTAGCAGTAGAGGAAACAGGTGCTACTGAAGCCGAAGCGTTGTTTTCCGGATGTTCAGCATTTTCTACGGTGCCCATATAGCGATAAGTTTTTGCCTTAATAGAATAATTAAGTACAGGAATATCTGACTTACTATCTTTAACAGGCGCAGCTTCTACAACAAAGTCATGCATCGTTACAATGCGGGGTAATGCCGCAATACTACTAACAAAAGCCCCAAAAGCGTGATAATCGCCAGTTGCTTCCATCGTAATAGGCTGTTCAATAAAGATTTCCTGCTTCACTTCATCTTCTAAACGGATATTCTTAAACTTCAGACCAGAATTCACTCCAGTTAAGTTAATATCCTCAACCAAGCTTGGAATTTCGGTTTCTTTTGGCAATTGCTCTAACTGCTGATTAAAGTTTGCTTGCATCTCTTGAAGTTGAAGCTGATATTGCTGCAAGTTACGTAATTTGGAATCTTTTTCTCGAAATTCATTCAACAAATTACTTTCTTGTGCCTGCGCATTATCAATTGCTTGTAGCTTTGGCTGAATAACAACAAAATATCCCAAAGCCAACACAGCAAAGAAAATAAAAATCCAACAAGTAATTTTCACAGATAATGGCCAGCTACCATAACTGTTCATATCTAATGTGTTAAATTGCTGAAGAAACTTTTCTAAAGTGATCTGTTTTTTCTTAGATGGAGCTTGTTCTAACGCCAACTCATGAAGTTCATCCGGACTCATTTAACCGCCCCCTTATCCGTACTTACAGACGTATTGGCGGTATCATCTGTTGTAGTCACCCCCGCTTCGCCCAAATCAACAGTCACAACAAAACTGCCATAACCATCTTCCACTCTAGGAAGCAGCGAACTCGCAGCCTTATCTTTTTTCTCTTCAGCCGCCAAGAAAGAATTCATGAAAGCGTTACGATACCATTGTGATGCTTCAAGATTACGTAATAACTCCGCAACCGTATTTGGACTTTCAGCTTTACCTTCAATGGTAAATTTATCTCCAGTTCGGCTAAATTTAGTCAAATACATCGCTGTAGGCGTCACACGTACCAATTCATCCACCAAACGCACGACAACAGGGCGCTGACTTTGCAATCCCTGAATAAGTTTCATACGCTCGATAATGGCATCACGCTGTTCTTGCAGACCATTTAAGGTTTTAAGCTGTTGATCTAGACTCTGGTTTGTACTAGTGATGAGTTGATTCGCTTGCTCTTGATCATTTAATTTTTGATTCAAATAAAACCACCCAGAAAATACAGTGGTGATCCCCAGAACAACGACCCCAAAACAGAAAATAATAAATTGTTTTTTGCGCTGCTCCCTAAGCCCATCACGCCAAGGGAGTAAATTAATTGTCGCCATTAATCAAAACTCCTTAAAGCCAAGCCACATGCCACCATTAATGATGAGGCATCATTTTCAAGTTTTTGAATGTCGACTTGAGGAGAAAAACCCATTTGTAAAAATGGATTGGCAATGGTCACACGGTAACCAAGTTTTTGTTGCAACAATTTGGCAAGCCCAGGAATATTGGCATTCCCGCCCGCTAGTAAAATATGGTCTATTTCATTGAACTGTGACGAAGAGAAGAAAAATTGTAGAGACCTAGCTGCTTGTTGTACGACCGCATCTAAAAATGGCTCTAAAACTTCAATGTCATAGTCATCGGGTAAAGAGCGTTCTTTTTTAGCTCGCCCTGCTTCTTCTAAAGACAAACCATAACGGCTTTGAATTTCCAAAGTAAGCTGTTTGCCACCGAAGACTTGTTCACGGGTATAAATGATTTTGCCACTTTGCATAACCGATAATGTCGTCATGGTATGGCCGATATCTAAAATACCAATGATATTTGCACCCATTGGCAAGCTATCAGCAAATACACTAAAAGCACGCTCGACAGCATAACTTTCGACATCAGCAAGCTTAGGCGTTAAATCCACCAGTTCCAGTACTTCTACACGTGTTTCAACATTTTCTGTTCTTGTTGCAACTAAAAGTACATTCACACGGTTTGGATTAGGCAGGCGATCTGGTAAAACCTCAAAATCAAGGCTCACTTCGTCCAAAGGGAACGGTATATACTGCTCCGCATCTAATCGAATCTGAACTTCTCGCTCATCATCATTCATCTCTGCATCCATTTCGATGGTTTTATGAATAACCGTCGATGTTGGAACAGCAATTGCAGCGTTACTGGTTTGGGGATTTGCTAAATTCATCGCCCGTTCCAAAGCTTCTGCAACTGCCTCTGGATTCAAGATATTTTTTTCAACTACACTGTTCTCGGGTAAAGGCATCAAAGCATAGCTTTCCACCCAATACTTACCGTTCTTAACAGAGAGCTCTAACAACTTAACAGAAGTCGAACTAATATCGACACCCATTAACCCCTTATTCGGTTTACGATATAACCTGAGCACACTATTGTCCTATTATTTTTTTATCCCCAAAAAAAATTACAAACCAATAATCTAGGTCTTTATTTTTACACGGATACAATATCTCATCTAACAATCCGCATGTCTAAAGGCTATACTGACCACAATTAGTTTGTATTCGATCTTATTAAAGCTTACTTATCATGAAAAAGCTATCCAGTTTGGGCTTCGTGCGTCCAATTTTTTTGATCATTATTATTATCTTAGTCTCACTTCCGATGGGCTTTTATGGCATGTATCTCTATATCGCCCCATCGCTCCCTGAAATGAGTTCACTAAAAAAAGCTCCGCTTTTAAAACCTCTACAGGTCTACACATCAGATAATCAACTGATTGCCGAGTATGGTGGTAAGCTTTCTATTCCTGTTGAATACAAACAAATTCCTCCTGCTTTTATTCATGCATTTTTAGCAGCAGAAGACTCTTCTTTCTTTGAACATAGCGGGATCAGTTTTAAGGGTTTAGGGCGTGCTTTAAGTGAAAGTGTGACTGGTTCTGATGTGCAAACTGGTGGTTCAACCATTACCATGCAGGTTGCAAAGAACTATTATTTGAGCCCAGAAAGAACCTTAAAACGTAAAATAACCGAGATCTTTTTGGCTCGAAAAATTGAGCAAAATTTATCCAAAGAAGAGATTCTCAGTCTTTATGTGAATAAAATCTTCTTAGGAAAAAATGCCTACGGTATCGCAGCAGCAGCCAAAATTTATTACAACAAAAGTATTAATGATCTGAGCATTGCCCAAATGGCAATGATCGCAGGTTTGCCAAAAGCACCGTCTAAATACAACCCCGTGGTTAATCCTGAGCGTGCACTTGAAAGACGTAATTGGATTTTAGGTCGTATGTTACAGCTGGGCTATATCTCTCAAGCAGAATATCAAAAAGCTGTAGCTGAACCGATTAACCTCAACATGCCCAATCGGGATTTAAATAATATTCACCCGTATGCGGGTGAAATGGTTCGTTCAGAGCTTGTAAAGCATTTTGGTGAACAAGCCATTGATTCTGGCTATAAAGTCTACACAACCATCAATGCTAAACGCCAAGCGATTGCTGAGAAATCTGTGCAAGATGGTCTTGAAGCTTATGACCGCCGTCATGGCTGGCGTGGTGCGGAAGCACACGATAAGCCGTTAAATGAATTTAGAGCATATGCCAATACCTACCCGGCACAAGTCACCAAGGTAAATAGCAGCTCTTTTGATGCACTCATGCAAGATGGCACAACCGTTACTGTACAGTGGTCCGGTATGTCATGGGCTCGTCCATATCGCAATGCGAATAGTGTAGGTGGTGCTCCTTCGCGCGCATCTCAAATTGTTCAAGTTAAAGATATTGTTCGCTTACGTCCAAATGATGCAAAAACAGCATGGTCTTTAGTTCAGGTTCCAAAAGTTCAAGGACAACTTATTGCGATTAACCCGAATGATGGTTCAATTGAAGCAATTGTAGGTGGTTATAACTTCTATCAATCGAAATTTAACCGTGCCTTACAAGGCTGGCGCCAACCCGGTTCAACAATCAAACCGTTTGTCTATGCATTGGCACTTGAACGCGGTATGACGCCGTACAGCATGGTGAATGATAGCCCTATCACAATTGGTAAGTGGACACCGAGAAACTCAGACGGTCGTTATTTAGGAATGATTCCATTACGTCGTGCTTTGTATTTGTCTCGTAATACCGTATCAGTACGCCTTTTACAAACTGTGGGAATTGAACGTACGCGCCAGTTATTCATGGATTTTGGTTTACAAGAAGATCAAATTCCACGTAACTACACCATTGCTCTAGGTACACCTCAAGTTTTACCAATTCAAATGGCAACTGGATACGCAACTTTTGCAAATGGTGGTTATCGCGTTCAACCACACTTTATTCAGCGTATTGAAGATGCATACGGTAAAGTGATTTATCAAGCTAAGCCAGAATATGCATGTATTCCATGTATTAATGCGCCAGACACAACTGATGACGAGCAGAAAGCGACAACAACAGATGATGAAGTCATTGAAGTTACTAACAAAGACGTAGAGCAGAAAGAAAAGGCAGCTAAGCAACTTAATCTTAAACAGACTGACAAAGCAAACAGTGAATATCGCCAAGCTCAACGTATTTTAAAATCAAGCTCTGCTTACGATATGGCGAACATCTTACGTGATGTAATTGAGCATGGTACAGGCCGTGCCGCACTTAAAATTGGCCGTAGTGATTTAGGCGGTAAAACAGGCACAACCAACGATGCAAAAGATGCATGGTTTGCAGGCTTTAACGGCAAGTTAGTGACTGTAACGTGGGTTGGATTTGACCAACCGACTACGCTTGGCCGTCGTGAGTATGGCGGTATTGCTGCATTACCGATCTGGATTAACTTTATGGGTCAAGCATTGCAAGGTACGCCAGCATCTTGGGTTCGTTTAGATAAAGATGCTCAAGGCCCTATTTCACGTGATAAACAAGCAGCCGTTACCGAAGTAGGCGATAAGAAAACCTATCGTGCAGCTCCACCATTAGCACGCCCACTATATCGCCCAGCACCGCCACAACCAAAACTGAGCAATAACAATGACTTCTCCGATTTACCAGGTGAGGAAATTGTTATTCCATCAAAAGCTGCACCTCCTGCTATGAAGCCTTCACAGGGAGCAGCACCGAAGCGTGAGAAAGATGAACTAGAAAATCTGATTAATCAGATCGAATAGCAAAAAAAGAAGCCATCATCAGATGGCTTCTTTTTTTGCGCTCTTAAAAATAAATCATTAGATGGCTTTTTACGCTTTTAAAAATGGACGGTTAGCTAGCTGTTTTATTACGTTTCTGAAAGACATAAATTTGAAAAGATGCCGTTACATCTAATTGCGACTGCTGCTCTAACTGCAAACGACGCTCAGGAGATGCTTTATAAGCATACGGCGTCATAGCTATCAGATTTTTTAAAGCCTGTTGGTCAAGCACAAAAGGGGCATCAATGATTTGCTCTTGCTTAAGCTCAAACAAATCTTGCAACTGCTCTATAAACTTCTCTGGTGTATGGGGGTTAACCTGTTCAAATAAAGCTTCACGCATTGCATATAAATGCTCAGATGCAGGAGTGACAACAATTAAATATCCATCATCTTTTAAAACTCGAGCAATTTCTGCTTGTGGAATTGGGCTAAACAAACTGGTACATGCATCCATGCTTTGATCAAGCACAGGCAAAGTCGCACCTGTCCCCACAACCCAAGTCACCTCAGTATTAAGCTTTGCTGCGCGTTGTACCGCATTTTTTGCAATATCAACACCAACACATTGCTCAACGACTTGCTGCATAGCACTAGTGTAGTAACCTTCACCACACCCAATATCAAGTACGGTTTTTACACTTAATTGTTTTAATAAAGCGACTACAGCATGTTGTAAGGGCTGATAATAACCACCTTGTAAAAAAGCTCTTCGTGCATCGACCGACTCTGGCGTATCTCCAGGGTTTTTACTATGTTTATGTTGTACAACATGTAAATTAACATAACCTTGTTTTGCAATGTCATAACTATGCCCTCTTTCACAACGCCAAGTTTTATCCAGTAGATCTAAAGGCTGACGGCAAACAGGACACATCAATACGCTCATGTTTTTCTCTCAATAAAAAAGCCGGCAATGCCGGCTCTTGTGAAAACCTTTCTTAACGCAATTTTAAAGTCATTAGACCTAAAACTACTAATATAATTGTAATAATCCAAAAACGAATCACGACTTGGGTTTCTTTCCAGCCCTGCTTTTCATAGTGATGATGTAGCGGCGCCATTAAGAACACACGTTTATTTCGCATCCGCAGCGACCCGATTTGCAGGAAGACAGATACTGCCTCCATTACAAACACACCACCCATAATCGCAAATACGATTTCTTGGCGTACCATAACAGCAATCGTTCCAAGCATCGCGCCTAAAGCTAAAGCACCAACATCGCCCATAAAGATTTGAGCTGGGTGTGCGTTATACCAAAGAAATGCCAGACCTGCACCAATCATGGCAGAACAGATTACAACAAGCTCAGAGGTGTATTTCACATATGGAATATGCAAATAGTTAGCAAAACGAATATCACCTGACAAGTAAGCAAATACACCTAAGCCAGTAGCAACCATTACAACAGGCATGATTGCCAGACCATCTAAACCATCAGTTAAATTAACGGCGTTAGAGGCGCCATTAATAACCAGATAGGTAAATACAATAAATGCCAAGCCTAAAGGAACCATAGAGAGTGGAATTGAAAGATTCTTAAAGAATGGAATCAATAAATCCAGCATGTTTGCAGTATGATCAGCATTCGACTGTTGGGTTGCGATTAAATATAAAGCAATACCAGCCCCAAGGGATGCAACTGAAGTCCAGAAGAATTTCTTACGAGCAGGTAAACCAGCATTGTCTTTATAGCGAATTTTAATCCAGTCATCTGCCCAGCCAACTGCACCGAACACGACCATTACACCAAGCACAATCCAGACATAAGGGTTAGATAAATCAGCCCAAAGTAAAGTACTAATACCAATTGAAAGCAGAATTAAAATCCCACCCATGGTTGGTGTACCCATCTTTTTAGCATGATTCTCAGGAGCAAATGAACTTACTGCCTGACCGTATTTTAACGCTTGTAATTTACGAATCATGATCGGCCCAAGGACCAAACCAATGGTCAGTGAAGTTAATACACTGAGTAAAGAACGTAATGTTAAATAACGAACGACCTGAAACGAACTATGATAGCCCGCAAGGTGTTCAAACAACCATAACAGCATTTAAAGTTTCTCCATCAAATCAGCCATCAACGTTTCCATATGAGTAAAGCGAGAACCTTTAAACAGGAAACTCATGGACTGTGGTTGATGTGTTTGGATTAGATTGATTAGAAATGGAAGCGCCTCAGCTTGTGTCTGAAATGCTTTCACTTTATTGGAATGAGAGTCTGCACCCTCGAGAGCGGCTGAAGCAAACTGCCCAACTGCAATAATATGATCTAAAGGAAGCTCGGCAAGATCACGACCTAAATCGTGATGTTCTTGCCAACTACTATCACCTAACTCACCAATATCCCCCATGACCATCACTTTTACGCCTTGTTGCTGCAACAACACTTGTGCAGCAGCGCGCATTGAAGTCGGATTGGCATTATAAGTATCATCAATAAATAAGTAAGGTGACTTTTGAATAAAGTTAAGACGGCCTTTAGCTCCCTGAGCTTGCTCTAAGCCTTGGACAATATCTTCTAGTCCAATACCAATTGCTAAAGCAAAGGCTACAGCTGCGGTTGCATTTTGAACATTATGCTCGCCTGCAAAAGGGAGTCTAACAGCACTGACGCCTTGCGGCGTATGTAGCGTAAAATTTGTTGATTGAGGTAATAATTCAATATCTGTTGCATAGACATCGCCACCTACACCAAATGTAGAAATACGATGCGCTTTTGCGGCGTCAAGAATCTCAGCAGTGAAATCATCTTGTTGCGGTACGATTGCAACGCCATTTGGTAAAATATGACGATAAATTTCCGATTTAGCTCGGCAAATACCTTCACGCCCGCCAAATTCACCCAAATGAGCGGTACCAATATTCAAAATGCCTGCAACATTGGGCTGAACAAGTTTTGATGTGTAATCAATCTCGCCTTGATGGCTTGCACCCAGCTCCATCACTGCATATTGATGTTCCTTGCGAAGCTCTAGCAGCATCATGGGTACACCAAGGTCATTATTTAAATTACCACGGGTAATTAATGTCGGAGCTAAGCGCGATAGTATACTTCCCAACATTTCTTTAGCTGTGGTTTTACCGCTACTACCTGTTAACGCAATCACTTTTAATTGGGTATTTTGCTCACGACGATAAGCTCCTAGTTGCCCCAGAGCCAAGCGAGTATCGGCCACAACCAATTGTGCAATATCTACATTTAAAGGGCGTTCAACAATAGCGATTTGACAACCATTCGCTGCAACCTGAGCTACAAAGTCGTGCGCGTCAAAACGTTCACCCTTAAGTGCTAAAAAGGCGTCTCCACTTTCCGCATGACGAGAATCCGTCAAAATACGTTTAATTTCAGTTTGAGGGATCTGGTCTTTATGCCAATAACCCTGCGTTGCCTGTTGTAATTGTTGAGCTGTCCACGGTTCCAAAGGCACGGTACTAGTGGTTGAAGTATGCATAAATAATCCTATTGTGCAGGGTAAGCAGCGTCTACAGTATGGTGCTGTGCAGAAATTGCTGATTGTACTTCGACAACATCATCAAACCAGTGACGCACACCATTAATTTCTTGATAGTTTTCATGACCTTTACCAGCAATAACCACAATATCACCAGCTTGAGCTTGCTGTGCAACAAACTTAATTGCTTCACGGCGATCATGAATTTCCTGCATGCGATGTCCAGAGAAATCAATTCCTTGCTTCATATCAGCAAAAATTTGTTCGGGATCTTCAGTTCTTGGATTATCCGAAGTCAGAATAATCGGATTCGCTCCATTCAAAGCAGCTTGAGTCATGAGTGGACGTTTACCACGATCACGATCTCCACCACATCCGAATACTGCCCAAAGCTGATTAGATACATGACGTTTTAAAGTCTTAAGCACCTGGATCAAAGCATCGGGTGTGTGTGCATAATCCACAACAAATAAACGCTCACTGTCGCGAATGACCTGCATTCGTCCCGGCGCACCAATGAGCTTAGGAACAAAAGCGACTAAAGCTTTTAAATCAAAACCTGCTTGCTCAGCAGCAATAAGTGCTGCAATCAGGTTTTCAACATTGAAATGCCCCAATAATGGACTTTGAACAGCAAAAGAACCTTGCGAGCTGACTAAATTAAAAGTCGCCCCTGCCAAACTGTAACTTAAGTCACTAATATAATAATCAGCAGTATTTTGGGTAAGTGAATACGTCAGAATCTTTGGCTGAGCAGGATTTTGTTTTGCTGCATTTATCATAAGAGCAGCATGTTCATCATCAAGATTAATAACAGCTACTTTTAAAGAATTAAAACGGAATAAAAGAGCCTTTGCTTCTGCGTAAGCCTCTAAAGTGCCATGATAATCCAGATGATCACGACTCAAATTACTATAAACAGCAATTTCAATCGCACAACCATTTAAACGACCTTGCTCTAAACCATGTGAGCTTGCTTCCAAAGAAGCGAAAGTTGCACCTTGTTTAGCATAATCATGTAATGCATTTTGTAGTTGTAAAGCATCGAGCGTAGTATGAGTTGATGGCGTCAGATCAGGCAAAATACCATTACCAGTTGTACCCATCACTGCACAGGGCTGTTGTTGTGAACTAATTAATTCAGCAACTAGACGCGAAATTGTCGTTTTACCATTTGTGCCTGTTACTGCAACAATACGTGCTGGTGTAACAGGATTTATATGTTGCAAATAACGCTCTTGCCATTCGCCCATACGCTGACGTACATCAGGGCATACCCATTCATTTGCCACACCCAGCTCAGTCTCGCTAATGATCGCAAGTGCACCATTCGCTAAAGCTGACTCAGCAAAAGCACGTGTTTTTTCAGGTTGGCTATAACTGGTCAAAGCAATAAAAATTTGGCCCGATTCAACCTTACGGCTATCTAGACTAAAGCCATGAAAGGGCTGCTTAGACCACTGTGCATTAATCTCGACTGGATTAATTTCTTGAAAAGAAACAGACATAGCTTACCTGCGAATAGGATTTACTGAAGTATCAAGGGGCTTATCAAGCGGCACATTCATTAAACGCAATGATTCTTGCATAATGCGCGCAAAAACAGGTGCCGCAACCAAACCACCGTAATAGCGGCCTTGCGGGTTTTCAACAACGACAATAACGGCTAAACGCGGGTCACTAATCGGAGCTACACCAGCAAATAAAGCACGGTATTCACTATTTGAATAACCTTTACGGTCTGCACGAAGTTTATGAGCTGTACCTGTTTTACCACCAACACGATAACCGGGAATATTAGCTTGTTTTGCAGTACCACCAGGCATCGTAACCTGCTCTAGCATGAGCAAAACCTGATCGGCAATTTTTGGAGCAAGAACTTGTTCCCCTTTAGGCGCCTGATCTAACTTATGTAGGCTTAAAGGCATTTTCTCGCCATGATTTGCAAGCATTGCATAGCCTTGCGCCAATTGAAGAATAGTCGCATTTAGGCCATAACCATAAGCCATGGTACCAATTTGGGAAGAGTTTAATTTACTTACCGGAAGCACTAAACCTGAGCTTTCCCCTGGAAATTTCACAGCCGAGCGTTTACCAAAACCGGCACGATTAAAGAAGCTTGGCAGTGTTTCTTTTGGAAGTGACAATGCAATTTTTGCAGAACCTACGTTTGAAGATTTGATAATCACGCCACTTACAGTTAAAGCACCATAGTTATGGGTATCACGAATCGTATGCCAACCTAAACGCATTGAACCCGGAGACGTATTTACAATCGTGTTAGGCGTATATTGGCCAGTTTCTAATGCGGAAGAAATTGTAAATGGTTTCATGGTTGAACCCGGTTCGAACATATCAATCGCACCGCGGTTACGCATGGCATCTTTATTAGACAAACCATTTTTATCATTCGGGTTATATGACGGCCAACTGGTCATTGCCAGAATTTCACCAGTTTTAACATCTACAGCAATTGCAGTTGCCGAACGCGCATTATTTGCAACACCAGCTGCGGTCAACTCTCTATACATAATGTATTGCAAACGAGAGTCGATACTTAAAGTGATGTTTTCGCCCGGCTCACCCTCACGGATAACCTCTGAAACTTTTAAGCGATTTCCGCGCTTATCACGAATAACTTTTTGCTCACCATCCACACCCGACAGCTGTTTATTGAGCTGCATTTCCAAGCCTTCAATCCCTTGGCCTTCACTGTTAGTTAAACCAATGATCTGGGCATTTGGCTGTGGTTGAGGATAATAACGTTTATACGTTTTCTCGGCATATACACCTTGAAAGTTACCCTTCGTAATGAGATCTGCTTGTTGCGGCGGTATTTCTTTTTTCAAAACTAAATAACGAGAACGCGGTCGTGCATTCATCTGTTTTTTAAGATCAGCATGATCTAAACCAACGACGTCTGCCAACTCATCAAGATTCAAGTTTTTATCGGGTAATTGTCTTTTTAATTTACGATTATTCGGATCTTTCTTTAATTCCGCTGTAATCTGGTCATATAAGTGCTTGGTATCGAAATAATCACGTGGATCCATTACGATTTTCATGATTGGTGTACTAATTGCCAAAGGTACACCATGGCGGTCACTAATCACGCCACGCATAGCTTCCACACGCTCAGTACGCAAAATATTGGCATTGGCCTTGTTTTGTAAAAAATCCTTATTAATTACTTGTACATAAAATGCACGTGCAATTAAAACAACAAAACAGAGTAACACTACTGCCCAGAGCAGATAAAACCGCCACATATCAAAGGCAAGAGTTGGTTTTTCCGAAATAGACTGTTGTTTTTTCCGTGTTTGTTTTGTTCGCTTATCTACCATACAGCAAGGCCTTACTTATTTTGCTCTGAGGTCATTGGTAAAGAAATTACCACCGTTTCTGCAGCCGGTGGAGAAAACATCCTTAGCTGAGTTACAGCACGCGTACCAATCTGTGCCGTTGCACCAAAGGTTTGTTGCTCAATGAGCAAACGCCCCCATTCAGCATTGAGATCATCACGTTCACGCATATAAGAGCTAAGCTCTCTATAATCATGACGATATTCAAATACTTGAAATACCACCATCATGGCACTTATAAAGACAAGCGCCACTAATACTGTATACACCACAACTTTTTTCACCACTTTGTTTTCTGTGGTGGCGATTTCATCACTGCTTTTCATTACGCGCCTTTTTCTTCCAAGCGTTCAGCAACCCGAAGCCATGCACTACGTGATCGAGGGTTCGCTTTTACTTCTTCTTCACTCGCACGAACCCGTGAAATTTTCTTTACTCTTCTTGTATCTACACGCTGCTCAGGCATTCCCCAACCGAAATCTTCTGCTAACGTTGATTCTTTTTGAATAAACTGCTTAATCAGTCGGTCTTCAAGAGAATGGAAACTAATAACAGACAAACGTCCTTCCGGTTTGAGTAAGTCTACAGCTTGCGGCAAAAACACTTCAATATCTTCGAGCTCTTTATTAATAGCAATCCGAATAGCCTGAAATGCACGTGTCGCTGGATGTTTATGTTTTTCCCATTTTGGATGAGCAGTTTTAACAACTTCCGCCAATTGGGCTGTCGTTTCTAGTTTTCCAGCGAGTTTAATGGCTTTAGCAATACGTCGACTATAACGCTCTTCACCATATTGATAAATAATATTTGCTAATTGTTCTTCTTCAATTTTAAGTAACCACTCGGCCGCAGTTAAACCCTTAGAATTATCCATTCGCATGTCCAACGGACCATCTTGCATGAAACTAAAACCACGCTCAGCCTGATCAAGTTGAGGAGATGAAACCCCCAGATCAGCCATAATTCCATCAACACTCATCACGCCAATTTCCTGCATCTTCTCTTTGATATCAGCAAAACTGGCATGAATAATGGTAAATCTTGAATCTTCTTGTGCCAAAGTAGCAGCAACTTCCAATGCTTGAGGGTCTTTATCAAATGCGTACACTCGCGCATTTTCATCAAGTTTAGAAAGCAATAAACGGGTATGCCCACCTCTTCCAAAGGTTGCATCGATATACACCCCAGTTGTGCGATCTGCCAATAAGCTCTCAATGGTCTCGGAAAGTAAGACAGAAATATGCGACATAGGTGTTAAATCATAGCGTGAAAATGTAACTGCACATTATCACCTTGTTTATGACCAACGCCAAACGGCTTTTTGTAGGAAAATATTAATTTTTCATAGATAAAACCGTTTTGTTAGCACTTTTTAAGCAAAATAAGAAACTAAGAATAATTTTTTAGCGTTAAATACGAATTTATAAAACTTTTTATTAAACGCTTCACCTAAAAAATTCTCTTTTTCTTTTACGATTATTCCTTAGAGAAGCTCACAGATTCGCCTTAGGAAGAGATGTGTTGGCAATCTTTCTCGGCGTATTTACCGATTTGATTTAACCATTTTTGCCTTTGGTCTGAACTTGCTCCACGCACTGTTCCAACATAATTAACTTTGACTTTACTAACCCCACAAAATTGCAAAGTCGCTTTTTTAAGTTGACGCGTACTTGGCTCGCCATAGTACCAACGATAAAACCAGCCTGGCTGATCTAAAGTCGTAATCAGTCGTGCTGATTTGGACTGTAAATGACCAATAACGCGATTACTATTTTCTCGGTAACTAAAGACAAGATTTGGTAAAAAGAGTCGGTCAATAAAACCTTTAGCGATGGCTGGAAGCCCTCCCCACCAAACTGGAAAAAACCATACCAAATGATCAGCAGCCTGAATTTTTTCAAGCGCATTCATTAAATCAGGTTCCAGATCCATCCGTTTCTCATAACCATATTTTAAATTAGGCTCGAAATCCAACTTCGCAATCTCGAGAAGATCTACGTGAACACCTAATGTTTTTACGTGCTCCACATAGTTGTGAGCCAATGCATGATTAAAACTAGTATCAGATGGATGACCATTAATAACTACAATACGTTTAGAGACTTGAGACATATATCGCCTTTATTGTCGCGCAGTCAGATATCAGTTGATATCTGAAATAAATAAGTAGCGAAAATATCTTATAAAAATTAAGATATCAAGTGATATCTCAACTATTCTTTTATCTGGCTCTTATGACTCTTTCTCGCAATGAAAAACAGATACAAACTCGACAGCATCTCATTGACGCTGGGTTTGCCCTCATTTCTGAATATGGTTATAACGCGGTATCAATCAGGAATCTTTCTAAACAGGCAGGCTATACTCAAGGTGCCTTCTACTCGAATTTCAACAATAAAGAAGAGTTTTTGCTTGAGCTTATGCAGCTTCAATTCGCTAAAGAGAATTTACAATTAAAAGAAATCTTTACCAGTGCCCCCTCAAATACAGAGCAACTCATTGATTCATTGTGCCAATGGCTGACCGCTTTTTTTAGAAACGATGAATGGCTTAAAATATCAATAGAACTACAACTATTTGCTGCACGTGATATTACCTTCGCTAAGGAGTATCAAAAGGTTTGGAAAACTCATCAGCAAGAAGTAACTAAAATTATGAAGCAGTTCTTTTCTTTAATGGATATGACTGAGCCTGATGACTATGATTCTATTGTCATAGAGCTTGTATCATTAAGTTATGGGCTAGCCTTACAATATATGATTTTTAAAGATGATATAGACCACTACATTAATATCTTTATCAACACTTTATTAAAAAGATTGGGCGATTTCTAAGTTAATCAAAATGAGATGTAAAAATACAAAAAAGCCGCTTAATGATTAAATAAGCGGCTCTAAGCAAAAGCTTAATTAATTATTGCTTCCCATCATAAATTTGATCAAAGACGGCCCCATTAGCAAAGTGAGTTTTTTGAGCTTTGGCCCACCCACCAAAAACATCATTAATGGTAAATAATTTAATTTTTGGGAATTGTGCTACATATTTAGCGGCGACTTGAGCATTACGCGGTCGGAAATAATGTTTAGCAGCCAACTCTTGCCCTAATGGTGAATATAAAAAGTTCAAATAGCCTTTTGCTAATGTTCGGTTCCCATCTTTATCAACGGTTTTATCTACAATTGCGACGGATGGTTCTGCCAAAATTGAAACTGATGGGTAAACAATTTCATATTTATCTTTATCTGGTCCTTTTGTTGCCAATAAAGCTTCGTTTTCCCATGATAATAAAACATCACCAATGCCACGTTCGGCAAATGTTGTTAATGAACCACGTGCTCCCGAATCAAGTACTTTTACATTGTGATAAAGTTTTTTAACTAACTCACGAGCTTTGGCATCATTTCCGCCCGGCTGTTTTAAGGCATAACCCCATGCCGACAAATAAATCCAACGAGGTGCGCCCCCTGTTTTAGGGTTAGGAGTGATAATTTCCACACCCGGTTTGGTTAAGTCATTCCAGTCACGTATATTTTTTGGATTACCTTTTCGTACGAGGAACACAACCGTAGAGGTATAAGGTGCAGAATTATTCGGAAATTCTTTTTGCCAATTCGGTTGGATAAAACCAGCTTTCACAATCTCATCAATATCATTCGCCAACGCTAACGTTACAACATCAGCTTCAAGACCCGTAGCTACTGCCCGAGCTTGTTTACCAGATCCACCATGCGACTGTTTAAACTCAACATCCTGACCTGTACGCTGCTTCCAGAACTTCCCAAAAGCCTGATTATATTCTTGATAAAATTCTCGGGTCGGATCATAAGAAACGTTTAAAAAAGAAGTAGCAGCTTGAG
>NZ_JRVL01000030.1:0-45598 GCF_054823985.1 Acinetobacter sp. GN11
AGTTATAGAGCTCTTTTTAAAATATTTAAGATTCTATAAAAAAGCCCAACTTAAGTTGGGCTTTTTTTTACGTCTCTACAATTCCTTCTAAATCTTCGAGCGTATAGTTCGGCATATCAATAATATGAGTTTGAATACCTTCTTGTACATAATCATTAACATTAGGATACAACCAGCGTGTGATCTGTTCGGCAACACTCGAGTGATACTGAATTTCAAAGTGATTTAAGCCATAAAACACGGCTTTATGAGAGTCTGGAACTTTGAGCTGAAAACGTGGATTTGGATGTTCACCTAGCGCGCTTTTCACACTCACCAAGTAATCGCCAATTACGGTAAGTGCTTTGTTGCGTACTTTTTCAAATTCGAGTGTTCCTGCCACTAAAAATGTATTGATATGGGAAGGTAGCGGAGCTGGGGCACGGTTATCATCCATCATGCCAATTCGGGCATCCATATATTCCCAGTCGTCATCACGAACGCTACCGTGGCGTAAGTCTAAAATGCCATTACTACGAATATTAACTAGTTGACCGAGTAAACCAACAAAAGGGAAGGCCCCAAGTTTATCTTGTATGGTAAAGCCAAAGCGTTCCAACACCGCACCATGATGTGGAGAGCCAATACATACCAAATTCTCGACCATATGAATCCATTGATACATATTTTGTTTGCCGTAAAACAAGGCGCTACGAGAAACCAATCCGCCCATACTATGGCCAATGATATCAATGCTCGTAATTCTTGGATTACGTTGTACCAAATCTTCTAATAAGTTGGAAAAACTGCGCCCATTTGCTGAAATGCGGCGACCTGTATTGTAATTTAAATAGAGCATGGTGTTGTGGTCACGCTGGGCTAACAGACGTTCCCCAATACCCCCATAATGTGCATTTGACCAACTCAGATGATTCATACACAAACCATGAACCAAAATCACAATACGTCCTGCAAGTTCCCCTTGTTGTATTGCACCGTAGTGATCGTATAACACCATTGGTAAGGCGAGTGGACTATGTTGTTTAAGTAAATAATCCCCAAAAATTCCATTCAAAATTCCGACCAAAAAATGTTGGCTCGGGGTGAGTGGTTTTTCGTGAAGCGTGGGATATTTTTCAATAATGTGACGCAAACTTGGCGCTAAAAAGTGGCTCCCATATTTTTGTAATGCGCCATAAGAAAATTGATATGCCTTTTGCACAAATGGTCGTTTTTGAAAGTTTTTTGCATTTTGTGTGCTAATACCAAAAGCATTTTTTAATACTTCAATATTAATTACTTGTATTAATTCATGTACACCATTTAAGCTGGTGCTGAACAGTTGAGCTAAACCTTCTAATACGTCTGCCTGACTCGGTGGCGTACGATCCCATTTACAATAAGTTTCATGTAGTGGTGTTAAGCTCGGCATATCTTTTCCCCATATACGTTATAACCGACGTTTTAAGCTGTACTTTTTATCAACGGCAGTAAACGTTTCCATCTTAGTAGTTTAAATAACACATTTTTTTAAAATACTGATGAATGGTTAGTTGAGTGGTTTTTCTTGTCTGACAATTGTGCTTTTCTATACAAACTGAGAACAAAATTGTGAATTTTGTCTCAATTTAGAGGGAAATATATGAATATTATCTACCTCCATGGTTTTAATAGTAGCTCTCTTTCGATTAAAGGACTGAGCTTAAGGCAGTATTGTAGCGAATTAGGGATTGATGTGCATTTGCCAAACCTAAATAGATCTCCAGATCAGGTGGTTGAGCAAGTTTCAGAACTTATTGAAAGTCTGGATGATGTTGCATTGGTTGGTAGTAGTTTAGGTGGTTTTTTTGCGACATATTTTGTCGCGAAATATAATATTCCAGCTGTACTGATTAATCCTGCTATGCAACCATGGAAGTTGTTTGATGAGTTGTTTCAAGTTGAAAGCATGCCCTATGTGGTGAATGATCAATGGTCAATTGATCATGTTCAGTTGCGACAATTACAACAACTGGAACTGAAACAACCTAAAAATGCCGACAAAATACTCGTCTTGTTGCAACAAGGCGACGAAATTTTGGATTATCGTCAAGCACAACGCTATTATAGTGCTGCAACGCCATCCTCATTGATTTTGACGGATGCTCATGGCAATCATGCTATGGAAGATTTTGAAGAAAAATTACCGTTAGTGATCGAATTCTTTGCGCACACCATCAAATAAGGAAAACGTACAACGTGACACAATATACGGCTCAATCGCTTGAAGTCCTTTCTGGTTTAGACCCTGTTCGTCGTCGTCCAGGGATGTATACCGATACGACTCGACCTAACCATTTAGCTCAGGAAGTTATTGATAATGCTGTTGATGAAGCATTAGCGGGTCATGCCGACAAAATATGTGTCACAGTTTATAAAGATGGTTCATTGTCGGTTGAAGATAACGGCCGTGGTATGCCAGTCGATATTCATCCTGAATATGGTCAATGTGGTATCGAAATTATTCTGACCAAGCTCCATGCTGGCGGTAAATTCAGTACTGATAACTATCAGTTTTCTGGTGGTTTGCATGGCGTGGGAATTTCAGTTGTAAATGCTTTATCAACACGTGTTGAGGTCGAAGTTCAACGTCAGGGTAATCTATACCAAATGGCGTTTGAGCAGGGTGAACCCGTTGCACCTTTGGCCATTCTCGAAGGTAAAGCTCCAAAACGCGCGACAGGTACAACAGTACATTTTTGGCCAGAAACCAAATATTTTGATAGTCCGAAATTTGCTTTAAAAGCCCTAAAACATAATTTAAAAGCCAAAGCTGTTTTAGCCGCTGGGTTAAAAATTATTTATATCGATCAAATTAACGATGAAAAAATCGAATGGCAATTTGAAAATGGCCTCGTCGATTATTTGATGGATGAGTTGCAAGACCGCGAAATTTTGCCAAATCCCGCTTTTGTGAGTAATGGTCAGGCAGATCGTGCGGCGTGTGAATTTGCGATTTGCTGGAATGTAGAAGGTGGTGAGCAGGTTCAAGAAAGTTACGTCAACCTGATTCCAACCGCGCAAGGCGGGACTCATGTGAACGGTTTACGTTCAGGGGTAACCGAAGCATTACGTGAGTTCTGTGAGCTGCGTAACTTGTTGCCACGTAATCTCAAACTATCCGCAGAAGATGTTTGGGATGGTGTGAACTATATTTTATCACTCAAGTTCCAAGAACCGCAGTTTTCTGGTCAAACCAAAGAGCGTCTTTCTAGTCGAGAGGCATCCAATATTGTTTTAAATATTGCCAAAGATGCTTTTTCACTTTGGTTAAACCAACATGCTGAAATTGCCATGCAACTGGCAGAAATGGCGATTTCGAAAGCGGGTCGTCGTTTAAAAGCAGCTAAAAAAGTTGAGCGTAAAAAGATTGTTTCTGGTCCTGCTTTACCGGGTAAATTGGCTGACTGTGTTGGGCAAACTCGCGAAGACAGTGAGCTATTTATTGTCGAGGGTGACTCAGCAGGTGGTAGTGCCAAGCAAGCGCGTGATAAAAACTTTCAAGCTATCATGCCAATTCGTGGAAAAATCTTAAATACGTGGGAAGTTTCTTCAGATGAAGTATTGGCTTCTCAAGAAGTTCATGATATTGCGATTGCCATTGGCGTAGACCCAGGTAGTGATGATTTATCAGAGCTGCGTTATGGCAAAATCTGTATTTTGGCCGATGCTGACTCGGATGGTTTACACATTGCGACCTTACTCTGTGCCTTATTCGTTAAACACTTTCCGACATTGGTTGAGGAAGGTCATCTGTTTGTAGCAATGCCACCATTGTTCCGTATCGACATTGGTAAAGATGTCCATTACGCGCTTGATGATGATGAGCTTGAAGTCATCTTGAAAAATGTGAAAGGCAATCGTAATCCGCAAATTACCCGATTCAAAGGACTGGGTGAGATGAACGCGAGTCAGCTACGTGAAACGACCATGGACCCAAACACTCGTCGTTTAGTACAACTCGATCTAGACGATGCTCATTTAACAGCGGGTTTACTTGATAAGTTACTTGCCAAAAAACGTTCAGCAGATCGTAAGCAGTGGCTTGAGCAGAAAGGTAACTTAGCCGATATTACTGTTTAAAATAGAATAAAAAAATCCCCGCTTAATAGGCGGGGATTTTTTATGTAAATCTAAATTGTTGGAAATCACCACAACAGTTTCTGCCATTAAATTAAAATAGACAGATCTGTATATTTTAATTTAGGCCGTAATTTTTATAGCAAGTGGAAATTGAAAAACATCACAATTTGCTCCCGTTCCAATTCGATCCACCACTACAAAATCACTCGGTGCTTCAAAGGTAAGCAAAGGATGATGCCAAGTGCCTGCCCGATAATTGATACTTTGCTTTCCATTTGAAACAAATGCACATAGCTTTGAAATGTCGGGAGTATTCTCGTCTAAAGCGGGTGCCACAATAATTAAAAACTTTTGTTGCTGTAGTGGAATAAATGCCTGAGAGCCTTTCGGATGACGTTCTAGCATTGAAATTTCCAGAGGCAGTACACTGGCCTTAATATTACGGAAAATACTAATTCCTGCCTTTGCTTCCCCTTCAATTTCAGTTTCAACGAGCGCATGGTAGCGCTCGGTGTGGGCATCGTTAATATGAAAAAAGTCATGCCCGTCGCAACAGATGACCTCTCCGAAGGACTGAAAGTTTTCAATTGTTAAAGGCTGAATTTGAACATTCTTCATGATCATGACTTGGCAATTTTTCCCCATAAACGAACACGACTAATACCACCATCCGGAATCATGTTAATACGAATATGAGAGATTTTTTCATGCTGTAAAATCTCATTTACATATTCATGAATATGATCCATTTGCATCGGTTGAGCTTCAAGTAAATAAGACCAGAACATACTTTGTGGAATTAACTGTGCATCGGTTGCATTTTCAAGGTAAACCGCTTGAATAGATACTTGGGCAGGGAAGTTCCCTTTAAAGTGAGCCGTATCAATTTCAAGTTTCTCAATTTTCCCGCTTTTACCCAACGCAAGAATACACCAGTCATAACCCGGAGCTCGGCGGCGTTTAGTTTCCCATCCATCGCCCATGTTGACGCCACGGCCAGGGTTAATCAAATTACGTGGATGTCCGAAATGAGCATCGCTATAAGCAACTACGCGACCACCATTCTCTAGGGCCAATAAATCGAGAGTTTGCTCGCTGTCAGTTATCTGAATATGAACGTCTCCATAAACACGTAAACGGGCAATACCACCATCTGGGAAAATATTGAGGCGTATATGAGTGAAAAGTGCATCATTATTGACCATAAAAATATGATGCTGGCTTGGGCCGAGTTCTGTATTTCCCAAAAGACTCTCCCATTTTGCCCCTGTAAGGTCATCATTTGGTGCATAACATGCGTCTAATGATGCAGATGCAGGATAATTTCCTGTAAAAAAGCTGGTATCAATATCGAGTGCACTTATTTTTCCACTCACACCAAGCTTCACAATGCACCAGTCATAGCCTGCGTGACGCTTACGGCGCGTTTCCCAGCCGTCCATCCATTTACCGTTGTCATCAAATTTATCTTCAACAAAAATAGGTGCATCAAATTGCAGCATACGCTTTGCTTCTGCAAAGAAATCATCTGAACACTCAATGATTTGTGCACCAATTCGGGCATCTGCCAAATTGGTTTTCGTATTCAAAATTTCAGGAAGTTCAAATGCTGGAGCGTGCAAGGTTGCCATAGTGGATTATCCGTATTTCTTGTTAAAAACATGATTTTTCATTTAAAACTGCGCTAACACGGAGCGTGCTGAGACGAGTTTTACACATAAATATATAAGCATGGTGCATGCCAGTTTTGTGGAAAAGCTAAATAAATTTTGAAGGATGGCATGTTTTTAGCATAAGCACTCTATAGGTGAATATCTATAGGAGCGTGTTATGAATGTGGTGATTATTGGTGCGGGAATGGGAGGTCTAACCACAGGCATTGCATTAAAGAAATTTGGTCACCAAGTTCGCATTTTTGAGCAAACTGAAAAGATTCTTCCAGTTGGCGCTGCAATTTCGCTGTGGTCGAATGGTGTGAAATGTCTAAACTATCTGGGATTAACTGATAAAATCGCCAAACTTGGTGGACAAATGGATGATTTGGCCTATGTGGATGGTCTAACTGGAGATGTGATGACACAATTCAGTTTACTACCATTAATTGAAGAAGTAGGGCAAAGACCTTATCCGGTTGCACGTGCCGATTTACAAAATATGCTGATGGATGAGTTTGGCCGAGACCAGATTTATCTAGGTAAAAAAATGGTCAGCCTTGAAGACAAAGCTGATTATGTTGAGGTCCATTTTGCAGATGGTAGTTCAACGCAGGCTGATCTATTAATTGGGGCTGATGGTACCCACTCACTTACACGAACCTATGTGTTAGGCCAACAGGTACAGCGCCGTTATGCGGGTTATGTGAACTGGAATGGTTTGGTTGAAATATCTGAAGATTTAGCGCCAGCTCAGCAATGGACGACTTATGTGGGGGAAGGCAAGCGAGCTTCTTTAATGCCAGTTGCAGATGGCAAGTTCTATTTCTTTTTAGATGTGCCGTTGCCAGCAGGATTAGACAATAATCGAGATGACTATAAAAAACTTTTAAAACAATATTTTGCTGATTGGTGCCAACCAGTACATCAGCTCATTGAGCGTTTAGACCCGCAAAAGACGAATCGGGTAGAAATCCATGACATTGAACCGTTTACTCAGTTTTATAAAGGTCGTGTGGTGATTTTAGGTGATGCTGCACACAGCACCACACCTGATATTGGTCAAGGCGGTTGCCAAGCGATGGAAGATGCTATTTATTTAGCGCGTTCTCTGCAAATTAACACTTTAGGTATCGAAGATGCTTTACGTCGCTATCAAAACAAGCGCAATGAACGTGCAAATGAATTGGTACTTCGTGCGCGTAAACGCTGTGATGTGACTCATATGAAAGATGAAAGCGTTACACAAGCGTGGTATGCAGAATTACGCCGTGAACAAGGCGGACATATTATGCAGGGGATTATCAGCAATATTGTGGGTAATCCACTCGATTAAAACAAAAACAGCAAGGAATTTTCCTTGCTGTTTAATCTTCTAAAGCATGATTTTAGAAGTGGTATTTAACCAATGCGCTGACGTTATTTTCGTCTGCATCTTTAATACCGAATTTGTTATTCCACACAGAATGCTCAATACCGAGGTAAAGACGTGTGTCAGGAGAAATGTGTTTACCTACATTCCATTTCCATTGTGTTGTCCAGTTCAACTCGCTGGCATGGTCGCCTTCAGCAGTTGACCAGTCAAGGAAACCATCTACCAAGAAATCTTCAGATGCGATTTTAAATGGAATGCCATAAACAAACGTCATTTGATAATCGTCGTCAGTGTTCTCATTATTTGCACGGTAGAAGTTTAAATTCGCATATTGGAAATATGGGATATT
The DNA here is from genome assembly GCF_054823985.1 of Acinetobacter sp. GN11. NCBI lineage: Bacteria > Pseudomonadati > Pseudomonadota > Gammaproteobacteria > Moraxellales > Moraxellaceae > Acinetobacter > Acinetobacter sp. GN11. The sequence continues at coordinate 7,478 of NZ_JRVL01000030.1, forward strand.
TAAGTCGACGGCAAAACCATAAAGGAAATTATCGAAGTTGTTGCCGTCTTCACTATTGCCTTCCCAAGTGGTACTAATTAACACATCTTTGATTGGGCCATACGCCAGTTTTTTACCTGATATTTCACCTAAGCTTAAACGTGGTGATAACTCGAAGTAAGTACTCTTGTGGTCATTTTCACCACGCATACGGTCCATAAAGAAAAATACATCAGCGTATTTAACTTTCGCTGCATATTCCAAAGTAAGGGTGGTTTCTTTGTCATCTACAACTTCATAGTTTTCACCATAAAGTCCAGTCACGCTAAAATCTTGCCAGATTGGTTTTGCCTGAACCATGGCAGTTGCAGATAACAAGGCACACGTCGCCGCAAGTTGCTTTAATTGCATTTAAATGATCTCCCCCCAAATAAAGCACGCTAAGGATACAGTGTCTTAAGCAAAAATGAAGCCAAATTTGATCAACGGTTAAAAAAAGGCCCACCGAAGTGGGGCGCTAAAAACTAAATCTTTAATGTGTATTTCTGGTATTTATTGTTTGGCTTAAATGAGGGGTGCGCGAGCTGCGAAATGTAGGTAAATGATTAAATAATAAATTCAACAAGATAGCAAAGATACAAGTTGAACTAATGCCCGAATGGAACAAAGTTTGTACCCAAACTGGGAAATGAGCATAAAATTCATGGTTAATAATTGGAATCATACCTGCCGATAAAGCGGTCGCGACAATAATTAAATTTTTCTGATCGTTATAATCTATTTTTGCCAAAGTGCGAATTCCACTTGCTGCAACCGATCCAAATAAGACTAAACCTGCACCACCAAGTACGGGCATTGGAATCGCGGCAATCAAACGACCCATAATAGGGAGTAGACCCAAAATAATCAGAATCACACCGCCTGCTGCTACTACGAAGCGGCTTTTTATGCCTGTAATCGCAACCAGTCCAACATTTTGGGCAAAAGCGCTTTGCATGAATGAACCAAAGATAGGTGCAAAAGCACTTGAAAACATATCCGCACGTACACCATTGGCGATACGTTTAGCATCTACTTCAGTTCCTACAATGTCTCCGACAGCAATAATATCGGCTGTGGTTTCCGTCATAATGACTAAAGTCACAATCAACATTGACAAGATTGCGCTGAGCTCGAATGTTGGCAAACCAAATGCAAATAAATGTGGAAATTGCAGCCATGCGCCTGAGCTTACCTGACTAAAATCACCAAAGCCCATAAAATAGGCGAGGGCAGTACCAGCAACAATAGCCAATAAAATCGATAAGCGACGAATGCTGGCTTGCGGCAGCATATTTAAAACAATCACAATGCCTAAGGTTAGCAAGGCCAAAGAGATATTTTCTACACTTCCCCAGTCGGGTGCTTTATTGTTACCACCCATCATCCAGCGAATCGCGACAGGTAACAGAGATAAACCAATAATTGTGATGACGCATCCCGTTACAACAGGCGGGAAAAATCGAATAATTTTAGAAAAATAAGGCGCAAGACATAGTCCAATCAGAGACGCAGCAATGACCGCACCATATACAGCAGGTAAGCCACCGCCCGTGGTGATAATTGCGACCATGGTTGCAACACCTGCAAAAGACACGCCCTGAACTAAAGGTAATTTTGCACCTAGATATTTGGTTCCAATGGTTTGAATCAGTGTTGCTAATCCACCTACAAATAGGGCTGCTGCAATCAACATTCCGACTTGTGCTGAGCTTAATCCAGCTGCTGTTCCAATAATAAGTGGCGGGGCTACAATGCCCCCATACATGGTAAGCACATGCTGTAAGCCGTAAGCAAAACTTTTGGAAATTCCTAAATATTCATGCTCTGGAGAAATCGCATTTTTTTGCTGATGATTCATATTTTTCTCCTATTTATATTTGAATTAACTACCGCGATAAGTGGAGTAAGCAAACGGGCTGATCAGTAATGGAATGTGGTAATGCTGATTGACGTCTTCTACAAAAAACTGAATACAAACACGTGGGAAAAAAGTTTTAATTTGCTGCGATGAAAAATAAGGCGCAATTTCAAATTCAAGTTGATATGCACCTTTTGCAAAGTCTGTTATTCCAAAATCACCCACTCGACCGTCTGGATTAGTGGTTGCGGTCGCAATCAGCTCATGGGTTTCTGCATGAAACAACTTCACTTCTACGTGTGCAGCTGGTTTGCCTAAATTCGTATCTAAAATATGAGTGCTGATCATGCTTGTATTTCCTGAGATAGACGTAACAGAGCAATCGCTGCGAGTTGCTCATGTACAATTATTTTTTCGATAGCTAAGTCATGTTGTAAACGTTCATGTAGCTTTTTTAAAATCTCATCGCTACTGAGGCCCGCTGCTCTAATTAAAAAAATAAAGCCAAACTTTTGTTCATAATCGAGGTTGCCTTGCAGCAGAGCTTGCTGCGTTTGTTCATCTAAAGAAATGCCAGCTTGTTCCTGATTTGAAAAATGTTGCTCTTTTGCATTGAGTTGTTTTTTTGCTTGTCGTTCACCAATTTTTGGGTGGGTTGCTAAAGCAGTTTCAATGTCTTGCCATGACCACATTTGACTTAAATTTTCTGCATGCTCTAAAAGAGACGCTTTTGATGAATAAGGGCGTTCTGAGATGATTTTCTCGGCCCATGCGGGAATGTGGACACAGTTTTTTAACAAAGTCTTGAGTTGTTCGGGTGGGGCTTGATTAAACTCGGCTAAAAACACTGTTATTCCTAAACTCGTTGTCGTGATATAGAGTTTTAGCAATAACAGTGCCAAGAGTGGTTCATGGTTCGCTTATGAATTTGGAAAATTAAAAATCAATTATTTAGTTATGTGATTTTTATACCAATGTTCAGCAATATCTTGACGACTACATATCCAGACTCGATCGTGCATTTGAAGATAGTCGAGAAATTTTTGTAGTGCTTTAAAACGCCCTGGATGCCCTAAAATACGGCAATGCATTCCAATCGACATCATTTTTGGTGCAGTTTCTCCCTCTGCATACAGCACATCAAAACTATCTTTTAAATATTGAAAAAACTGTTCTGAACTATTAAATCCGCCTGGTGAACAGAATTTCATATCGTTACATTCCAAAGTATAAGGAATAATTAGATGAGGACATGATGCACCCGCAGCATTGGTGAGAGTCGTCCAAAAAGGTAGATCATCGCCATAATAATCAGAGTCGTATTGAATTTGTGGGAACTCTGCAAGTAACTGACGGGTATTGGGACTGTCACGTCCGGTGTACCAACCTATTACTTTATTTCCAAATAAGTTTTCTAAGATAGATAAAGCTTGTTCTATATGCTGTTTTTCAACTTCAATATCAGTATCTTGATAGTGAAGCCAACGATAACCATGAGAAACCACATCATAATCAGCTTGTTTAATCGCTTCCACAATATAAGGATTGCGGACAAGTGCCATTGCAACTCCAAAAATGGTCATTGGAAGTTTGCGCTTTTGGAACTCATTATGAATGCGCCAAAAACCAGCACGTGAACCATATTCGTACATAGAGTCCATCGACATATGTTTCGCTGGGTAACTTGCAGCCCCAATAATCTCCGATAAAAACTGTTCTGAGCCTTCATCGCCGTGCTCAATATGTTTTTCGCCACCTTCTTCATAATTAAGAACAAATTGCACTGCAATCTTGGCATGGTTAGGCCATTTAACTTGTGGAGGCTGTCCGTGATAACCGATCAAATCACGTGAATAAGGAGACTTTTGAATTTGCTCAATGAGCTCGGCTCCAGATAGATAAGATTTGGACACGATTGCTCTCCTTTTGTTCAATTTTTCATAAAAATTTAAAAAATCAGCTTGCATATTTTTATAGATGGACTGATATTGAAGATATGAAGATCTTCAAAATAAATTAAAACCAGTACGTTTAAGTCAGGAGATAACAAACCATTACACCATCAAAATGTACAATTGAAGTCAGTTCATGCATGCTTAAAACATGCCAACATAAAAAAGTTTTGCATAGAAAAGTTCCACAGTAAGAAAGAAAGGATGGTATTTATGAATATTGAAATCCGCACAGATAAAAACATCCATAATAGTGAACGTTTAATTACTTATGTACGTACAGAACTTACTCAAGAATTCCAACGTCACAGCGAACGTATTACGCATTTCTCGGTTCATTTTAGTGATGAAAATGGGGACAAAAGTGGTGACAAAGATATCCACTGTATGATTGAAGCACGTCCTTCAGGTTTGAAACCAGTTGCAGTTCACCATAAGGCAGGAAATATTGACGCTTCAATCCATGGCGCGATTGAAAAATTAAAACGCAGCCTCGAACATACTTTTGAGAAAAAAGAACACCCGAGAGGTGGGCAACCAGAATTCATTGATGATGAAGTTTAATTGAAAATGCTAAAAAGCCCTTCGGGGCTTTTTTTATATTTGATGAAAATAAACTATTCACAACATTAGGTTTGCAATGCGATGCAATCAACCTCTAAAATCTGGAGATGAGATTAGGCATAATAGCCCTAATATATTTTTGAGAGATGGTCATGTTAACCACCCAGCAGCAAGCTTTAATTAAAGCCATAGAAGAATTAGAACTCGCGCAAGTGCAGAAATTACTTGCTGACGGACTTGATCCGAACTTTATTGATCCGGAGCAAGGGCCACCTGTATCAATTATTTGTGACGGAATTTTTAAATGGTGGGAAAATGTATCGGAAGCTTATGAAGCAGGTACACCATTATCAAAAGAAGAGAAGCAACAAGCGTTACAAGTTTACCTCGATATTCTTGAAGCTTTAATTCAGGCTAAAGCCAATGTACACCTTTGGGATGCAGAAGAGTTTTACGGTCCGTTATGGGATGCTGCAAGCTCGGCATGTGCTCCAGCTGTTCAACGTTTACTCGATGAAAAAGTTGATCCAAACTCACGTGATGAAGAAGGACTCACCATTTTATCTTCAATCAGTCAGTTGTTCTTTGATTGTGATTTTGATGAAATAGATTGGTCAGAATCGCTTGAAGAAGAGCGTGAAACATTAGAATTATTGCGCCGTCATGGGGCTAAAATGACGAAAGAATTAACTACTTGATTGGATATTAAAATGAAAATAGTACAAATTTTAACTTTTGCTCTTACAACTGTTGCTGCCGGAAGTACTTTCGCCGCAGAGTTTTCCTTTGACCGTCCTGGAGCAGGCTTCGGAACAGGTATTACACCAGTGGGTAAGTTAGCTTGGGAACAAGGTTTACCTAGTGCGACTTATACAGAGTCGACTGTCGATGGGGTTAAAGAAAAGACCGTAACTGTAAGTGAAGATATGCTATTCCGTACAGGTTTGGCTGATGGCTTAGAATTACAATTAGGTTGGCAAGGTCCAGCATGGACTCAAACCAAACATGCTGGTAAAAAAACTGACAATTCAGGCTTTGGTGATGTAAGCATCGGTTTGAAAAAAGCAATTGATCTCGATGATGAAAACTTATCAATGGCTGTGTTAGCTCAGGCTGTCATTGCAACTGGTAATGATGAATTTACTGCGCATGATGATATTTATAGCCTAAGCTCAGCAGTGGCTTATAAATATGATGACTTGATTGATACCTCAATTACCATGCGTTACGAAGTGCAAAACAGTAATTGGGCTGTGACCGCAATTCCAGCAATCAACTATAAGATAGCTGGTAAACTTTCCGGATATTCTGAATTCATTTACCGTAAAGCTGAAAGCCAAGACTATGAATATGGTTTAGGTACAGGTTTAGTGTACGCCGTAAATAATCGTACTCAGCTTGACGCAAGTATAGGGGTTGATTTAGAGGGTCAAGACAAGAGCTACAATGGTGGCTTAGGCGTGGCGTTCTTGTTCTAATCGAAGCAATTTAAATTTATGTTAATGAAAAAGCTTATTCATCAGGGAATTCTTTATTTTCTAGCAGTTGCTGTTTGTGTGTTTAGCCAGTTGGCTTTTGCACAAGATAAGTTGCTCTCTCCCGAACAGGCTTTTTCATTTTCGGTTGAATCTTCTGAGTCGCATACGGCGAGTTTATCTTGGCAGATTCAGCCAAATTATTATTTATATCAGCATAAATTTACCGTACAACAAGGTACTCAACCTTTAGCTTTAAAATTACCTAAAGCGATTGCTCAATATGATGAAAATTATGGGCAAAGTCAGGTTTACTACCATCAAGTTAATTTCCAAATTAAGACAAAGCCTTTAGAGCACTATAGTGTGACTTGGCAGGGCTGCGCCAAAGACCGTATTTGTTATCCACCACAAACTATTGAGTTTCAAACCGATGCAGATGGTTTGGTCGGTGTGCAAAACCAAGCGGGAACAGCGCCAAAACGATTTCTCGATTTAGCAAATTCCCAACCAGAAGCTCCTTCAGATTCAAAACTTTTAGAAAAAGAGCAGAGTAAAGAGCCAGTAATAGAATCATCTACAGATTCAGAGCCACAAATTGCGCAAGATCAGATTTGGTCAGCTAAGTTAATTGAACACTCGCTTTGGTATGGGATTTTATTATTTCTCGGTTTAGGCATGTTGCTCGCATTTACGCCATGTTCTTTACCGATGCTGCCTATTTTAACTTCGTTAATTATTCGAGAACATAAAGGTCTAAAGGCTTGGACCATTGCACTCACTTTTGTTTGTAGTATGGCATTGGTTTATGCAGGCTTGGGTTTAATTGCTTCTTCAGCAGGCTTAAATTTTCAGCGTTGGTTACAACAGCCTGCGACTTTAATTGCTTTTAGTTTGTTGTTTATTGTATTTGCTCTGAACCTATTTGGCTTGTTTGAAATTCGTTTACCGCAAACATGGTTAAATCGACTTGACCGTATTCAGTCAATGCAACAAGGCGGCACTTTAGTAGGTGCGGGAGTCATGGGTGTGGTTTCTGCACTTTTGGTCGGTCCGTGTATGACCGCGCCTCTGGCTGGAACTTTATTATTTATTTCTCAAACACAAAACCAATGGCAAGGCGCTTTGCTTTTATTCTGCTTAGGTTTTGGAATGGGAATTCCGTTGTTACTGGCAAGTATTTTAGGCGCAAAATTCTTGCCTAAAGCAGGCGACTGGATGCATCAGATTAAAGTGATTTTTGCTTTTCTGATGTTGGGTTTAAGCCTCTACTTTATTCGTCCCTTATTGCCAGATTGGGGTATGCAAGTACTTAGTTTAGTACTAGGCCTCGCTTTTATAGCCTATGCTGTTTATCAGTTTTTCTGGAAAAAAGGGCAGCTACAATGGCTCTACGCGATCTTATTATTAATCGTTATCCCTTTTGTAGCCTATAACCAATATCAACATATTCAGAATCGAAATTTGCAAAGTTCCGAACACATGGCCGAGTGGCATGTTGCGACTAGCGCGGCAGACTTCCAAAAGATTTTAGCAGAAGCACCTACTGATCGGGCTATTGTGGTTGATGTATATGCAGACTGGTGTGTTGCTTGCCAACCGATTGAGCACCGTATTTTAAAAGCACCTGAGGTCCAGTCTGCTCTCGCACCTTACTATTTAATTAAGCTTGATTTGAGCCATTATGATCAGTCACATGAAGCGCTACTCAAGCAATGGAATATTTTGGGGCCACCGACCTATTTATTTTTAAGCCCAGAGCAAAAAGAGATTCGTGCTTTACGCTTAACGGGTGCTTTTAGTCAGCAAGAACTTTTACAACAACTCGCGAGTTTGGCAAAACTAAAAAAATCATAGTGTATTAACAGCTTCAGTTTGATGAAATGTACGTACCTGATTACGTCCTGAAGCTTTTACTGCATAAAGTGCTTGGTCTGCCTGCCGAATAACAAGATAAGGGTCTTGTGCAAAAGCTGAACAGCTTATACCAAAACTTGCACTAATGTGAATTGGATTATTTTGAGTGCTACAAACAGGCAATTCTTGCAAAGCATGACGACAACGCTCAGCAATTTTTTCTGCTTGAATAATATCGGTGTGGGGGAGTAATAAAATAAATTCCTCTCCGCCAAATCGACCAATAATATCTTCATTGCGCAAGTTTTTTGACAGACATTGAGCAATTTCAATTAAGACCTGATCACCTTGGTGGTGTCCGTATATATCATTAATTTTTTTAAAATGATCGATATCAAGAAGTACCACTGCATATTCAAATTGCTGTTGGTGCATTGATTCTAAATGCGTGTTTAAACTGCGCCTGTTTAATACATTAGTTAATGGATCGATTTGGCTTAAGCGTTGAATATAAGTTTCTCGCTGACGCCATTGGGTCAGTAATATTTCAAATAAAATAAAACAGGCCAATAAAATGGGCATAATAAAAAATGCCATGCTTCCTAACCAGAAAGGATTGGTTTGGGCACGTTGCATAGCAATCAGATTAAATAAAGGCGCATAAGGCAAAGTGCCTCTCATACTTAAATAAGTACATACCGTTAAAATAATTGTTGCAGGTACGAAAGCGCTATAAACAATTTTTCGGTCAAATAACACCAGACCAACACCAATGGTACCGACATAACCCACCATGGTAGCGGGGCTAATACTGCCAATTAAATATCCATCATGGCATAGCATGAGCGTAAAAAATTGCACACTCACGAAAGGAATAATTCTTTGAGCCCATTCATCATTTTTATAGCGATAGCAGGGGATAATCAAAAGAGCCAATAAAAATAAGGTTAATAAATTGAGCCAGAGTTGCGATTCAACTAAAGGTAAATGTGTCCATTGCCAGACACTTGGGGTAATTAGAATATAACCTTTCCATAAAATCCAACTGAAATTCATTGCACAGGCAAGTGTGAGCATCAGAGCGCTTTTTTGTAATGGCGTCCAGTTAATGATGTGATTATTGTGGATGAAATCGATTATCACCTGTTTTATTCTATGTATTAGATGAGTGATTAAACGACTTTTCATAATAAGTAAGGGCTCCTAAATATAGATGCCTCTTTGTTGGACCATCCTAAAATTGGATTGTTTAAATAATTTATATTTTAAACATAACATGATTTTCAATTTATACATGATGACTTTTTATAAAGTAAATGATGTGAAAAGTTTTATTCACCGTTCACATCATTTATAGATAAATTAAGTTTTATCGAGTTCGTGAGCAAATTCAGCAATATCTGCCAATGCTTGTTTAGCCTCATCAAACCATGCATTAAACATCTGGAAGTTATGCCACATGCCTGTATAAAGTTTGAATTGAACTTTAACACCAGCTTCTTCAGCTTTTTCTCTAAAACGCTTGGCATCGTCTAATAATATTTCTTTAGAGCCCACCTGAACTAAGGTGGGTGGTAGGCCTTGCAAGTCATCGAAAATAGGTGAAACACGTGGATCATCGGCCGCGATCTGATTGCCTATATAGTACTGAGTTCCGGTTTGCAGGGCTTCAATAGATAGTAAGGCATCATGTTTTTTATTAAATCTGAGAGACTCGCTGGTAAGCGTTAAATCTAGAAATGGAGATAATAAAATCAGGCCACTTGGCATGAGCTCAGGTTGCTCTTTTAAACGTAAGCAAAGTGCTAACGCTAAATTTGCTCCGCATGAATCACCTGACAAAATAATATCTTTAGGCTGAATGCCTTGTACTACTAAAGATTGATAGATGTCATATAGAGCTTCAGCTGCATCCGGATAAGGGTGTTCAGGAGCAAGCGGATAGTCCACATGAATAACCTGCATTTGGGTGCGGGAAGCTAAATCGGTCATGAAAGCATGGTGTGTTTTGACACTGCCAAGAAAAAAAGCGCCGCCGTGAATGTGGAAAATCAGTTGAGTGGCAGAATCTTGTGGCTTGATTTCCTCACCTTTAATGCCTGCTAACCGAATTGGGCGTACAGAAACATTTTTTTGTCGTGGGAAAGCACGACACATCTGATCTAGAACGGGACGTAAGGCGGTAGCCGGCAAATTGAGCTGACTTGGCTTGCGAATTGTTGTTTTAAGAAAAGTTTCTGTAAAGTAATATTTCCAAACATTTGATATATTCATACAGCATCCATTTTTATGCTAGTTTCTTGTTTTCTTGTAAATTTTATTTTGCAAGATTACAAGGTTACACGAAACAGTCACATTCAAAAATTGCAATATCTTTGCGACTTCTGAATACTAAAAATCTTGAAAGACCCAAGGATATTACAAAAATGAAAAAGATTGCTTTAGCTTTAGGACTCATTGGTATGGCTGCATTTGCCAATGCGGCTGATACACTCAATGGAACGGTATGGAAAACAATTGATGATCAGACCAACAAGCCAAAAGCCGTAGTTAAATTTACGGAACAGAAGGATGGAACCTTAACTGCTACCATTCAAAACATTTTGACGCCAGGCGAAGAAAATGCTTGTACAAAATGTGAAGGTCCGTACAAAAACAAACCGCTTAAAGGTGTCACCATTGTACATAATTTGAAAAATGTGGGTGGCAATAGTTATGAAAACGGTACGATTTTAGATCCAAAATCTGGCAAAACTTACAAATTGAAAGGTGAGTTAACAGACGGCGGTAAGAAGCTTAAATTGCGTGGCTATATTGGTGTTTCTGCACTTGGTCGTAACCAAACGTGGATTCGCGCTAACTAAAAGCCCTCATAAAAAAACGAGCCATTTGGCTCGTTTTTTTATGCTTGGATGTTTTGATAGGTAGATTCATCAAAACCTACAACAAAACCTTTTGAGGTTTGTAAAACAGGTCTTTTAATTAAACTTGGTTGAGCAATCAGTGCTTCAATAAGGTTATCTTCACTGCTTAAAGCACGAGTTTGTTCGTCTTCTGAAAGCTTGCGCCAAGTCGTTCCCTTTTTGTTGAGAACAGTATCTTGTCCAATTTCTTTTAACCAGATTTTTAAGGTATCTGCATCAATGCCTTGTTTTTTATAATCATGAAAATCATAGCTAAGCGCTTTAACCTGCAAAGCATCAAATGCTTTTTTCATTGAACTACAGTTTTTAATTCCATAAATTTTTAACATTTTATCGGACCATGTCAAAAAGAGAGATCACACAGCCTAACTCAAAATGCATGTGAGCACTACTTTATACAGATACTTTTAAAACAAATGAAAAATAATGATTAATCGAAAGAGAAATGTCATGTTATTGTCATAAGACAAAGCGATAATGAGCTTAATAAGAAGAAGTTAAAACTAAAAGAACTTAGCGCAAAAAATATAAGAGGCAGAAAAGAGAAAACCCGCATTTAATCATCCTGATCATGCGGGTCTCATTTCAACGTCCAATGTCACATCCTTGCAAATAAACTTATCATAAGTTTATTTTATCTTCCTACGGCGTCCTATCCTTTTGCGTCATCCTGACTGCTTCCCTGTGCCGTGCAGCTATAATGCCGTTAAAGCTGTGTAAGAAAAATACTCAAAAACGACATATGCTGTAAGCGAAAACGACAATGCAAGTGAACACTTGTTCACTTATTCTTGAATTTTATAGTCGATGATAACGGGTGCGTGGTCGCTAAACCATTGATCTTTAAAGACCCATGCGTTGGCTACACGTGTTTTCCAGTCTGGTGAACATGCTTGATAGTCAATACGCCACCCTACATTTTTTGCACGAGCTTGACCTCGATTTGACCACCATGAATAAAGTTCTGCTTCTGCGCGAACTACACGGAAGGTATCGACATAGCCAAGTTCATCGTAAATATGGTCAAGCCATGCGCGCTCATGTGGTAAACAACCAGATGATTTCTGATTACCTGACCAGTTTTTGATATCAATTCGTTTATGAACAATATTGTAGTCACCACAAATGATGACTGACTTGTTTTCATCACGCCATTGTTTCAAGATTTTTGCGTACTCACCTAAAAATAAATCTTTACGTGCTTGCGCTTCTTCACCACTTGAGCCTGAAGGTAAGTATAATGACGCAATATGTACCGGATGTGACAAACCTAAATCGAATTCAGCAGAAACAAAGCGGCCTTGACTGTCAGCCAACTCAAACCCTAAACCATCTTTAATAGAGATAAAGGGTAAGCGGCTATATATGGCAGTTCCTGCGTAACCTGCACGCTCTGCTGGAAAGAGATGGGTATGCCATCCTTCGGGTCTAAATTTTTCAGTCCATTGTTCATGGGTAATGCGGCTTTCCTGCATGCATACGACATCGGCATCTGATTGTTCTAACCATTCAAGTAAGCCTTTCGTTACTGAAGAACGCAAGCCATTTACGTTAATGGAAACGACTCGAAGAATTTTTACATCACTTGGATACTGATCCTTTGGTATCATGCGAAAATTTAACCTCAATTGTGAATTTGGAGCACCTCATGACAACGCCTGTGTCATTTAACCCGCAAGCATTTATCGAACTCGCATTATCACGCGGTGTGCTTAAATTTGGTGAGTTTACTTTAAAATCTGGACGCGTGAGTCCTTATTTTTTTAATGCAGGCCTACTCAACGATGGTGAAGCTTTATCTCTTTTAGCACAAGGCTATGCTGATAAATTAATACAATGTGAAAATGTTGATGTGATTTTTGGGCCAGCTTATAAAGGGATTCCATTTGTAGCAGCGACTGCTGTTGCTTTGTCGCAAACACATAACAAAAGCGTACCATGGGGCTTTAACCGTAAAGAAGCTAAAGATCATGGTGAAGGCGGTGTTTTAGTGGGTGCTGCGGTTGAAGGTAAAAAAGTCTGGATTATTGATGACGTCATTACTGCAGGTACAGCCATTCGCGAAGTCGTAACGATTTTGAAAAATGCAGGCGCGACTATTGCGGGCGTATTGGTTGCATTAGATCGTCAGGAGTGTGGGCAAGGTGAACTTTCTGCAATTCAAGAAGTTCAAAAAGAATTAGAAATTCCGGTGCATGCACTCATTACCATGAAAGATTTAATGGATTATTTAGAAGCGAAAGGCGAAAAAGAATCACTAGCAAATATGCAAGCGTATCGTGAAAAATACGGTATTTAATAGGTAGGTATTAAAAAAGGAAGCTGTGGCTTCCTTTTTTGTTTTGGTGAGTGTAATTAAATAATAATTGGAAATAGTGATTGCAGAATAAGCATGGGGCGTGAAGAATCACTAAAAGCCATTCTAGTGTGCTGAGTCTTAGAGCGATTTTTTATAAGATATTGATACTTATATTTGAATAAAAATAATTTCGCATTAGATGTATTATGGTAGGTTTAGCGAATCTAAGAAACTTATTCATACTAGAAATTGATTGTTTTAAATCTAATCCTAGTATGAATAAGTTTTAATATTATTCTGAATCATCTTTTTTTGGATTCTTCTTTTCTTGATTTCGCTTATACCGTTTATCTGCAACAGATTTTCTATATTCTTTAAGCGATTTGGGGTCCTCTGAGATAAAACCATCCATTCTTTTTTTACCACCTTTATATTTATCTTCCTTACGCATTTCCCTTTTATTAACTCTTTTACTCCCATCTTTCAATGAGTAAATGAAAGACGATCCAGCCCGAAGAACTTGGTCAACATAAATAGGGGTTGCAATATTTGTGTAAAAATAATTACACCCATAAGCCATATTTTTTTCGAGAATTTCATTTGGAATAAAAATTAAGTAACTCGAAGTTTTATTTAATCCCACATCCAAGTGTGGTAACTCGAATGTATCGCTTTTCCATTTTCTATCTACGCTACAGAAATATCTGATTTTTTCCTTCGTTACAATCATTGGAATATTCAATTCTTGACACTTTTCTTGTGTATATTCAATAAAATGTTTTTTGGCGATATTGATTGTAATATCTGATATGGTATCTGAACCAATTCCTTCAATAACCAACAGTAATTCTTCTAAATCTTCTAAATCGCCTGTTTCTACAGCTTTTGAGTGCCTCAATGCGGTAATAATTTGCTGACATTTAACATCATGGCTTCCTCGACCTTTATGCCCATTCTTAGCCAGTCCAATACCAGTACCTTTTGGTTCAGCGAAGCACTTTGGTTGCCATAACCTGTTAATGCCTGTTTGATCTTGAATATAATTTTTTAACCCTATTAGCGTTTCAGACATAAATATTCGTAAAGTTTTATGCCCTGACTGCATATACTGATTTGATGACCTAGACATCGCATAGGCATCAACAAATAAACAAGTGTCTTCATCAAGGTTTATGTTTAAAAAATTACACTCTGGGTTTTTATAATCTAATTTGTACGAAGAATATAAAAAATTCATTACCCCTTACTCCACATAAATTTAAATTAGCCATATAAATAGCTTTTACACCAGTGCTTTTCCGAAAGTGGATTAGAGTTAGATGTAAAAGCTCTTAACACTCACTTTCGGCGATGATCTTTTTCGTGAGCAACACCTTTGAAATCACCCTCTTTTACCTGCATGAATCGCCCAGTATCTGTATCTCTCTTAATTGAATAATCTGGATTTTGGGGATGTTTAAGTTGGGTCCTGTCTTTGATAGAACCAATGCGGTAATCATTACCAGTGTTTGTAGCCATGTCTTGCTCCTTTACTATGCAGACTGAGATATCCAAAATAAATTAAGTTTCGCCCTTAAAAAAAGTAATAAAAATACCTCTATTACGAACTTGGAATAAAAATTAACCGTATTTAACATTATTGTCAAGCAATAAATACCTCTATTACGAACTTTTATGTGCTAAAATTTTTTATTATGAAAAATATGCTTTAAGGAGTACTCAACATGCCAACCATACTTGGAGATAAAATTAAAAAACTCAGAAAAGGTAAAAATTTGACTTTAGAAGGTCTTGCAAAAAAAGCGAACATTAGCAAAAGTTATTTGTGGGAACTTGAAAACAATGATGCAAAGAAACCATCCGCTGAGATATTGGCCCAAATTGCAGAACATCTTGACGTTACAACAGATTTTCTTTTAGAAAAAGATGATCGTGAACCTACAGAAATTGATAGCGATAATTCTTTTTTTAGAAACTATAAAAATTTAGAGTCGAGCCAAAAAGCGCAGCTTAGGGATATTATGAATGTTTTGAAGCAAGCAGGGAATAAAAATGACTGAAACAGTCTGGACCCCTTATAAAGCAACAACGAAAATAAATAAAATGCTTGATACTATTTATCCTCATTCAACTGAGCGCTTTCCAATTGACCTAGAGTTTTTGGCAAAAAATATACATGCGCTTTTTAACTGGAATGATCCTATATCCCAAGTCGAATCTGCGAATGTGGATCGGTTTGAAGGGGTTCTTTTTAAAAATAACAATAACAGTTGGACGCTACTTTACAATAATACGATCCCTTCTAAAGAAAGGATTCGCTTCACCCAAGCTCATGAAATTGGACATTATGTTCTCCATAGAACTCAACAAGAAGAGTTCATGTGTTCAGAACAAATTATTCGAGAATTTGATGATGATCAGATCAACATAGAAGATCAAGCAAACCTATTTGCTTCTAATCTACTTATACCTATTCGAGATTTTAGAAAAATTACAGAACAGCAAGTTTTTTCCTTCGATTTTCTCAGTTTTTGCACCAATCGATATGGTGTTTCATTGGAAGCCATTTTGATTAAATGGCTGGAATTAACTGATGAAAATATGGTGGCAATTATTTCTATTGATGGTTTTATGAAGTGGTCCTATTCAAGTAAAAGAGCATATCGGGCAAAAGCTGTATTTCCTACGCGGAAGAAAATTATTCAAATTCCTGAAAAATCTCTTTGCGCCAATCATTTAACCCCGAATTGTTTAGAAGGTTCTCTTATTCAAACAAATATTTGGTTTGAGGGTGCAGCACCTCATGGATATTTGACAGAATATAAACTTTTAACCGAAAGCCTTGATCGTATTATTACTATTTTAAAACTTCCTCGTGATGAGGAACTTTGGTATTGTTCAAACCAAAATTAGTTATAACAGTGTAATCCATAAAAAATGGTAGATTAAGCAGCAAGTGAAATAGTATAAAAACTACCTGTAACTTCACTAAGAGTTTGTATTCTAAACTCTTTCATGAGCGATACACATGGCCTAAGTTACAACATGAGCAAACCTATCGTAGATAAGATGCTTATAATTTAACATAAAATTTCTTATCCGAAATTATTCTGATTTAAGTATTTCAAATCAATATCTTAAATTGATTTGCATTACTCTAAAAAAGTAAAAAAGCCGACTTTGTAATATGTCGGCTTTTTTTAAGCGGATTTATCACTTGTTGTCAATAAAGCGATCTATTCTAAATCTTTTACATCCCACTTCTTACACTTCAAGGCCATGCTCAACTTGTCTTGTTAACCTTGTTCAATCATCACCAAATGCGAAAAAGAAGCGCTAGCAAATATGCAAGCTTATCGCGAGAAATACGGTATCTAAAAATAAAAAGGCATACCTCTAAATAGGGGTATGCCTTTTTAATATTTACTTAAAACTGATAATTCAAACGCAATAGCACATTACGTGGTGTGCCCGGCATGCTGTCTGAGCGCCAGTATTCTTTATTGGTCAGGTTATTCACTGCAATAGTGACATTCCAAGGGTCTGCACTATAGCCAATTGCTGCATCGACGCGATTAAAGCCTTCCATTTTTACTGCATTATTAATATTTGGATAATAAGACCCGACATAGGTTACGCCCACCTCGGTATACCACTGCTCGGTTGGTAAATAACGAACAAATAAATTACCAGTGTTCTTAGATGTGTTGGCTAAATAGTTACCTTCTTGTTCGGGCTTTTGTTTGTCTTCTTTTACTTTTGCATCTGTGTAGCCATAACCACCACGAACAAAGACATTATCAAGTACGCGACCAATAAAACTAAATTCAAGACCACGAGATTGATGCTGACCCGCGGTTGCC
Source organism: Acinetobacter sp. GN11 (assembly GCF_054823985.1). NCBI lineage: Bacteria > Pseudomonadati > Pseudomonadota > Gammaproteobacteria > Moraxellales > Moraxellaceae > Acinetobacter > Acinetobacter sp. GN11. The sequence goes on from NZ_JRVL01000030.1 coordinate 24,291, forward strand.
CATACCTCTGGTTCACTGTCAGGGTTTGGTTTATAGCGGATATTATTTTTACGAATATCAAAGACAGAAAATTGAGTATTTAAACGACTATCTAACCATTCACTTTTTACCCCAACTTCATATTGCTCGTTATATTGAGGCTCTTTATCCATTTTTGTGACATCGGTGCTTCCAGTAACTTGGTTAACACCCATTTGTCCGCCAAATGGTGCAAAGCTCTTAGAGTAAGACGTATAAAAACTATGTTCAGGAAGCGGTTGCCATACCAAACCAACATTTGGGCTAAAGCTGCCATCTTTTACATTGCGGTGTTCATTCGTTAATTTGTTGGTGGTTGAAAAGTCAAAGTAATCATAACGTAAGCCCAACATGAGTTTAAGTTGGTCGTTTAGAGCAATTAAATCTTGAATAAATACGCCATAAGTTGTGCCTTCATTGTAGTTATGTTGTCTCATCACTAATGGACCATTGCCACGACTATATTCACGTTCGCCTGTGAATGGATTAACGTAGCCGTAAATAGAACCATTTTTAGCTTCATTTGCTAAGCGTGGTTCTCGCTGTTCATAGGTCCAGTCTGTACCCATCATGATTTGATGTTCAAGCGAGCCTGTTTTGAACTTGCCCTTAATATCAAATGTATTGGTGGTGGTTTTATTGCTGGTTTGTTGCCAGTAGTAAATTTGATTGATGTAGCCTTTTTTACTGGTGCATGCTTTACCTTTTAGGTCATTTCCATCTAACCCACAATAAGTTCCAAAGTAAAAGTGGTCAAAGTTTTGTTCTGCTTGCCGGTAACTTGCTGCCCAGTGAAAGTTCCAATCAGGCGCATATTGATAATTCACATCGGTACGCACAACTTGCAAAATATCATCAACATAATCGCAGTCTTGGGCAAATCCCATTTTAATTGAAGTTCCCGCAGGCAAGTTTTCATATGCTGGACCTCGATCAGGCACACGACCTAATTTGTCATAGGTATATTGTGTAGTCCAAGTGAGAGTTCCATCGTCATTTTTATAAGTGAAACTTGGTGAAAACATTTCAATTTTATTTTCAATGCCAGAGCGGAAGCTTCCTGACTCACCATATTCTCCAGTCAAACGTATTGCTAAATTGTCATTAATGACTTGGTTAATGTCAGCCGTTGTTCCGTAGTTGTCGTAAGAACCTGCGTAAGCACCAACTGAACTTTTAGAGTCAAAATTGGCGAACTTACTCACCATATTCACAACTCCACCACCAGCGCTACGACCATATAAAACAGAAGCGGGGCCTTTTAAAATTTCAATACGTTCGATATTGGCAGTACTGCGGCGTACTTGTCCGCTTTCACGTATGCCATCACGGTAAATATCACCTGTATCGGCACCAAAACCACGAATCGTAATACCGTCACCACGCATATCGTAATTGGTGGATACTCCTGGGGTGCCTTGCAGCATAACGCTTAAATCATTCGATCCATAAATTTTATATTTCTGAACATCAATCGTATCAACGGTTTGAGGAATGTCTTTTTTGTCTAAACCATTGCGTGTGACATTGGCTTTGTCATAGTCGATATAACTTTTAATTGGGTCGAGTTCACTCATGGCCTCAATTTTTATGGTGGGCATGGTAGCCGCAACTTTTACGGCTGAATCAGTCGCTTCCTCTGCATAAGCACCTTGAATGTTCAAGATCATTAAACTGAGTAAGCTCAGAGGGAATAAACGCTTAATTTGGGGAGATGATAAAGAAATTCTTAACATAAAATAAAATCAATTAACAAAAATAAAAGTATAAATGATAATTATAATCATTTAATTGTTTAGAATAAAAGAACTATTGTCTTTAAAATTTATGAGATTGCTTTTTTAAGTCTTTGTTTTGAAATGGTGTAGCGATTGCTCAAGCTAACAAGGGGGAGTATTGGTTAGCTTGAGTTATTAATTGGGATTAAGAAGATGTTTTTAGAGATGAAAGGAAATGTTTGAGTTAAGCATTATTTTTGAGAACATCTAAAATATCCATTTCTGGATCATAATTCTCGTCAATCGTTTTGCAAATTGCTTGTCCAACAATCACATGTGTGCCATTAAAGGTCATGGTTGGTGCTTCATATAATTCCCAACCATGATTCAGTGCTTTAGTCACTCTTGCACAAAAAGCAGAGTCATCAGGGCCAGTTAAATAGCGATAAAGTTTCATGTTTAGCCTTTAAAAATAATATTTTATGGTCATAGTTTAACTGAATTTACTTAAATTCCAGATCAAGAAATAACAGATAAGGTTTTACTGAAATTAAGAAAAACCAGTGAAAAATCTCAGCTATACTCATGTTAATTTAAATTTTAAGAAGAGCTTGAGCATGCGTGTACTTGTCGTCATGGATCCGATTGAAACCGTAAACCTTAAAAAGGATTCAACCATGGCAATGTTGTGGGCGGCGAGCCGTCGTGGACATGAATTAGGTTATGCATTACAGCAAGATTTATATATCGATCAAGGTAAGGCTTACGGTCTAATTTCACCGTTAAAAGTTTTTGAAGATTACAATCATTACTATGAGTTAGGCGAAAAGAAAAAAGAATCGATCGCGGCTTATGATGTAGTGCTTATGCGTAAAGATCCGCCGTTTGATATGAATTTTGTCTACACAACTTATGTGCTTGAGCAAGCGGAACGCGAAGGTTCATGGATTATTAATAAGCCTCAATCATTGCGTGATTGCAACGAAAAGCTTTTTGCAACGCAATTTCCAGAGCTACAAGTGCCTACACTTGTGACATCACAGCAAAGTTTAATTCGAGAATTTATTAAAGAACATGGTGATGTGATTGTTAAGCCGCTTGATGGTATGGGCGGTATGGGGATTTTCCGTTTATACCAAGATGGTGTAAATATTGGTTCTACCTTAGAAATGCTTACAGAGCTAGGCAACCGCCCAATTATGGCTCAGCGCTATATTCCTGAAATTGTAGAAGGGGATAAGCGTATTTTAATGGTGAATGGTGAACCTATTCCTTACTGTCTAGCTCGTATTCCACAAAATGGTGAAGTACGCGGCAACTTAGCGGCAGGTGGTTTAGGCCAAGCGCGTCCGCTTACTGAAAATGACAAGTTGATTGCAGCTAAAATTGGTCCTTTCTTACGCGAAAAAGGTTTAGTTTTTGTAGGCTTAGATGTGATTGGTAATTATGTCACTGAAATTAATGTCACTAGTCCAACCTGTATACGCGAAATTGATGCTCAATTTGGTACATCAATTGCCGATAATCTGTTTGATGTATTAGAAGCTGGACGTTCAGCTTAATTTAGGTATTTCAGGTGATTTTCCGCGGTATTTATGGGAAATCACCTGAAAATATATGAATTAATAAAATAACAATACTAAATACACCACAGCTTTGTAGGCATATTTTCAAAAAAGCACATCTTTCTGTTATAAACGAGTGAAATTAGCTTTTCGTTAATGAAGCTTTAGGATTAAAATAAACGGCTACAAAAATAGATGAAAATTTCCATTGTTTTTTGAGTTGAAGAATTAGACCGTGACCGATTCAAAGCAAAGTAAACCTAAACATGTCATGATGATGGCTGCCGGTACAGGTGGACATGTTTTTCCAGCCCTCGCCGTAGCCAAAAAACTTCAACAACAAGGTTGTCAGGTTTCATGGTTAGCCACGCCAACAGGTATGGAAAACCGATTATTAAAAGATCAAAATATTCCAATATATCAAATTGATATTCAAGGTGTTCGTGGCAATGGATTAGTCCGTAAAATTGCTGCACCTTTTAAAATTTTAAAAGCTACTTTAAGTGCAATGCGTTATATGAAACAGCTTAAAGTTGATGCAGTTGCAGGCTTTGGCGGTTATGTTGCGGGACCGGGTGGTTTGGCAGCACGTTTGTTAGGTATTCCTGTACTTATTCACGAACAAAATGCGGTTGCTGGTTTTACCAATGCGCAGTTGTCTCGTGTTGCTAAAGTCGTGTGTGAAGCATTTCCAAATACATTTCCTGCAGGTGGAAAAGTCGTCACAACAGGAAATCCTGTACGTCATGAAATCACAGATATTTTAAGCCCAAAGTGGCGTTATGATGAGCGCGCGCAAGCAGGGCAGCCTCTAAATATTCTAATTGTTGGTGGTTCTTTAGGTGCCAAAGCACTCAACGAACGCTTACCTCCAGCATTAAAACAATTACAAGTTCCACTTAATATTTTTCACCAGTGCGGTCAGCAACAAGTTGAGGCAACTCAAGCACTCTATGCAGATGCACCAGCCAATTTAACTGTACACGTTTTGCCGTTTATTGAAGATATGGCAAAGGCTTATAGTGAGGCAGATTTAATTATTTGCCGAGCTGGAGCACTCACGGTAACAGAAGTTGCAACAGCAGGTGTGGCCGCAGTTTTTGTGCCACTTCCGATAGCAGTTGATGATCACCAAACTGCAAATGCCAAATTTCTGGCTGATATCGGTGCTGCAAAAATTTGCCAGCAATCGACTATGACACCAGATGTTTTAAATGAATTGTTCACTTCGCTGATGAACCGCCAATTACTTACAGAAATGGCAGTGAAAGCGCGTCAACATGCCCAACCAAATGCGACTCAGCATGTGGTTGATCTTATCCAAAAAATGTAATCGGATTTACTATGTCTCCATCAACAGCTGCGAACCAAGCAAAAAAACTGATTAAAGTGCCTGAAATGCGCCGTATCAAACACATTCATTTTGTGGGGATCGGTGGTGCTGGGATGTGTGGCATTGCAGAGGTATTGGGTAACCAAGGTTATAAAATTTCTGGTTCAGACATTAAAGCATCTAAAACTACAGAACAATTAGAGCAAAATGGCATCAAGGTTTATATCGGCCATCAAGCGGAAAATATTAAAAATGCCAATGTGCTTGTAGTTTCTACAGCGATTGATCCAGAAAATCCAGAAATCAAAGCAGCGATTGAACAACGTACTCCAATCGTACGCCGCGCAGAGATGCTAGGTGAGCTTATGCGTTACCGTCATGGTATTGCTGTAGCTGGTACACATGGTAAAACCACGACGACTAGTCTTTTAACTACAATGTTGGCTGAAGAAAACCTTGATCCAACCTATGTCATTGGTGGTTTACTTAACAGTACAGGTGTAAATGCTGCACTGGGTGAAAGTCGTTTCATCGTAGCTGAAGCTGATGAATCAGATGCATCTTTCCTTTATTTGCAGCCAATGGCAGCCATTGTAACGAATATCGATGCTGACCATATGGATACCTATGAAGGTAGTTTTGATAAGTTAAAAGATACGTTTGTACAGTTCCTTCATAACTTACCATTTTATGGTTTGGCTGTAGTTTGTGGTGATGACGCCAACATTCGTGAAATCATGCCGCGTGTAGGCCGTCCAGTGATTACTTATGGTTTTAATGAAGATAACGACATTCGCGCAATTGATGTTGAACAAGATGGCATGCGTTCACACTTCACGGTGTTACGTAAAGGTCGTGAGCCGCTACGTTTAACCATCAACCAACCGGGCATGCATAATATCTTAAATGCTCTAGCTGCTATTGGTGTTGCGACTGACGAAGGTGTTTCTGATGACGCAATTAGTCGTGCTTTAGCAGGCTTTAGTGGTGTTGGTCGTCGCTTCCAAGTACAAGGCGAATTCGAACTTGCTGATGGCAACGTTAAGCTAGTTGATGACTATGGGCACCATCCGAAAGAAGTAGAAGCAACCATTAAAGCTGCACGTCAGAGCCATCCGGATCGTCGTTTGGTGATGTTATTCCAGCCACATCGTTACTCTCGTACCCGCGATTGTTTTGATGACTTTATTGAAGTGCTTTCTCAAGTCGATCAATTATTATTACTGGAAGTTTATCCTGCCGGTGAAAAGCCTATTGTAGGTGCTGACAGCCGTACTTTGGCGCGTAGTATTCGTTTACGTGGACAGGTGGAACCGATTTTGGTCGATCCGGTTGAAGGTAATTTACAAAACATCATGCAAAATGTGTTACAACCAAATGACTTGTTATTAACGCAGGGTGCGGGTAACGTTGGAGCAATTTCAGTAGAACTTGCACAACACCATTTGTATGTGAAATAAACAAAAATATTGAATTATCGGGTTAAGGATTTAAACGTGTCAAATGCTACAAAATTCGGCAAAGTTGCCGTGCTATTTGGTGGGAAATCGGCTGAGCGTGCTGTGTCTTTAGATAGTGGTCAGGCAGTTCTGGATGCTTTATTGCGTTCAAGTGTTCAGGCTGAAGCATTTGATCCGCAAGACCGCAGTGTGACTGAACTTGTAAATTATGATCGTGCATTTATTGTATTGCATGGTCGTGGCGGTGAAGATGGCCAGATTCAAGGTGTACTTGAATGGTTAAATCTGCCTTATACTGGAACTGGCGTGCAAGGTTCTGCGATTGGCATGGATAAAGTCAAAACCAAGCAAATATGGCAAGGTAGCGATTTACCTACAGCACCATATCGCATTATTACTAAAGAAACAGATTTAGATGCGGTTATTACTGAGTTAGGCTTACCTGTAATTATCAAACCTGTACATGAAGGCTCAAGTGTCGGCATGAGTAAGGTTGAGAAAGCAGAAGACTTTGCTGCTGCAATTGAGAAGGCGACTCAGCACGATGCTGTTGTGATGGCAGAAAAGTGGATCACAGGTCGTGAATTCACAATCTCATTCCTAAATGGTCAGCCTTTACCAGTTATTCGTTTACAGCCACCAGCAGATGTTGCGTTCTATGATTACGAAGCAAAATATCAACGTAATGATGTAGAGTATGGTATTCCTTGTGGTCTGAGTGAGACAGAAGAGAAGAACCTACAAGCATTGTGCTTACGCGCTTTTCAGGCAGTTGGTGCAGAAAGCTGGGGCCGTATTGATGCGATGCAGGATGAGCAGGGTAATTTCTGGCTTTTAGAAGTAAACACTGTGCCAGGTATGACCAGCCACTCTTTAGTTCCAAAAGCTGCGAAAGCTGTTGGCTATAGTTTTGATGAATTGTGTGTTGCCATTCTTGAGCAAACATTGGAAGGTACGGCTTAAATATGGCACAACTTCCGGCTTCCATGCGCCGTAAACGTGCGGCCATCACCTCTATTCATGATAAACCACCTACACGTAAGCAGAAGCTTGCCAATGCTGGTGGATGGGTGCTGTTGGTTATTGCATTTGTAGTGCTGGCATTCGGAATTTATGGGCTATATAAAGTTATTACAGATGCAACAGTTGCAAAGCTAGAGGTTGTGGGGTCAACGTCTTCAGTTGAAACACAACAAGTGATGCAGCATGTTGCTCCAATTATAAAAGCGAATTATTTCACATCTGATTTAGAACAGATTCGTGACAAAACATTAGAAATTTCGTGGGTAGACCGAGTTGTCGTATCTCGTGCCTGGCCTAATGGTATTCGTGTTCGTGTGATGCCTCGACATGCTATCGCCCGTTGGGGAACAGGTCGCTTGTTAAGCGATGGAGGCGATGTATTCAGTGAAGCAGATCCGACGATTCATCCTGAGCTTCCGTTACTCCATGGTCCGGTAAGCCAGTCGAAAATGATGATGCGACGCTATAATGAAATCAATCAATTATTTCATCCAGCTAATTTGCGCCTAAAAGAGTTATATCTGACGGAGCGAATGACTTGGTTTATGCAGTTTGATACAGGTTTACGAATTATCGTTGACCAAGATCAAACAATGAATAAGTTGCAACGTTTAAGTCATCTGGCACAATCTGACTTAAAACCGGTCTGGTCGAAAATCTCAGCCATTGATTTGCGATATCGTAATGGATTATCTATTCAATGGAAGAACGCAACACCACCTAAAATTGTGAATGGTCAGTTTGTTGTAACGATTGATGACACAAGCATTGCAGGTGGAACAAAAGCAAAGCCATAATACGTGGCTTTAAAATAGGCAATTTGCCTGGTATTAAACAACAAAGAAATGGTATGAGTGATGAATGAAGCTGTTCCCTCAGTTGTTGCGATTGACATTGGGACGCATAAAGTTTCAGTTTTGATTGGAAAAATTCATGCGCCGGATAACATTCAAGTTATCGGTATGGCAACTGCTCGCAATCGTGGCATGAATAAAGGAAAAATCGTAAGCCTCGATAAAGTTATCGCTGCGATTAAAAATGCTGTCGCTGAAGCGGAAAATATGGCCGAATGTCGCATTCATAGCGCATGGGTATCGATTCCGAGTACCGAGTTGCAAAGTTTTTATGCCTCTGGCCGCACACCAGTTGCTAATCCAGCACATGTTATTACAACAAATGAAGTCGTGCGCGCGTTAGAATTGGCAAAAGCAAGTCATGTGACTTCTGATTACTATTTAGCAAGTGCAGTGCCGTTAGGCTTTGAATTAGGTGATTCTGCTGAATGGGTGCAGAATCCAATTAACATGACTGCCCATAGTATGACCGGACATTATCAGTTAATGATGATGCCGATTGCGACTATGCAAAACCTTGATCGCGCTATGAAAGGTGCAAATATCGGGGTTGAAAAAATGGTGGTATCTTGCCTGGCAACCGCTGAGGCAAGCTTGCTTAAAGATGAAAAAGAATATGGTGTTTGTCTGGTCGATATTGGCGCAGGCATTACTAATCTTGCGGTTTATCTAGATGGACGTTTGGCTCTGGCACGTACATTGCAACGCGGTGGTGAGCACGTTACGCGTGATATTGCTGCTGTATTGCAAACTACGACAGAAGAAGCTGAGCGTATTAAAATTCTATATGGTTGTGTCGATTTAAGTGCGGTTAAGCCAGATCACATGATTCAGGTAGAAGGAATTGATGGCCCTCAAACCATTAGTCGAATTGAGTTGTCAGAAATTATTATTGCCCGCTATGAAGAGATCTTTAGCCAGATTCGCGATGAACTCGAACATAGTGGTGCAATTCATGGTTTATACCATGGTGTAGTGTTGACAGGAGATGCTTGTCAAATCGAAGGTATGGTGAGTTTGGCTCGTCGCATGTTGGGGGTATCCGCACATTTGGGTAATCCGCCGTTACAGGTTTATGCTGATGATCAACATCAGGCAGCATTACGTCGTTCGATGTATGCAACAGCCGCTGGTTTGCTCATGTTTAGCCAAAGTGAGTTGCAAGAAGCTGTTGAAGAGCCTGAAGAGGCAAATGACCGTTCGGTATGGGAGCGAATGGTAAATGGCTGGAATGCATTTAATAGCAAGCTAAAAGCCATTTTTTAGGATGTATGGATTTATTGGTAGAATTGTTAGGAAGTTGTAAGAGAAAACCACTGTACTTGACAAGGTTTGTATTGCACAGCATTCTTAAAATTAGTTATTTTTGAAAATCAAGGCAGTATACGGGCTGAAGTGACTGCCATAATGTATTAGGAACCCTAAAGGTCATGGCCTCATTTGAATTTATAGAAGATGAACTAAACGATGGCAACGGTCAAGCCCGTTTCACTGTATTTGGTGTAGGTGGTGGTGGCGGTAATGCCGTTCAACACATGGTGCAGTCTGATATTCAGGGTGTTAAATTCGTTTGTGCCAATACAGACAAACAAGCACTAGACTGTATGAATGCACCTTTCAAAATTCAGTTAGGCGAGCAAAGTACACGTGGTTTAGGTGCTGGTGCTAACCCTGAAGTAGGGCAAGTTGCAGCAGAAGAAAGCCGTGAAATTATTCGTCACCATCTTGAAGGTACGGATATGGTATTCGTTACCGCTGGTATGGGTGGTGGTACGGGCACAGGCGCGGCACCTGTCGTGGCTGAAGTTGCCAAAGAAATGGGTATTTTGACCGTTGGTGTTGTAACAACCCCATTTAACTTTGAAGGCCGTCGCCGTTTAAAATCTGCTGAACGCGGTATTGAAGCGCTTGAAGCACATGTTGATTCATTGATTATTATCCCTAACCAACGCTTACTCAGCGTATATGGCGATATTTCAATGAAAGATGCTTATAAAAAAGCTGATGATGTATTGTTAAATGCTGTACGTAGTATCTTTGACCTTGTTGTAAACCGTGGTCATATTAACCTTGACTTCGCCGATTTGAAAACTGCAATGAGTACACGTGGTTATGCCATGATGGGTGCTGGTTTAGGTCGTGGTGAAGATCGTGCACGTCAAGCAGCTGAACAGGCTATTCGTAGTCCATTGCTTGATAACGTCAATATTATTAATGCTAAAGGTGTGTTGATTAACATTACTGGTGGTGATGATATTACGTTACGCGAAACTGAAATCATTACTGATGTCGTGAACCAGATTGTTGACCTTGATGAAGGCGAAATCTTCTACGGTACGGTATTTGATCCAGATGCGCGTGATGAATTACGTGTAACAGTGATTGCAACTGGTTTAACTCGTAATGCAGCAGATGCAGAGCCGAGAAAACGTAATACTGTAAGTCATGCATCGTCTCAAGCAGCTCAATCTGTTGATGAAGATGACGTTCCTGCTATTAATAAGCGTCAAAATGCAGACAATGAAGTGAGTAGTAATGCAAGTTCTTCTCCACGCTCTTCTCCGATGAGTATTCAAGATTACTTGAAAAATCAGCAACGTAAGTAAAAAATTATTAAATTTTAAAAAAGGCAGTGTTTAAACACTGCCTTTTTTTGTTTTTGATCAATGACTAAATATGCTAACGTATAGCGGTTTTAAAAAAGAAGTTACAAAGCATGGTGAAACAACGTACTCTCAATCGTGTGGTAAAAGCGAGTGGAATAGGTCTTCATAGCGGTCAAAAAGTGATGATCAATTTCATTCCACATACCGCGGATGGAGGTATTGTATTTCGTCGTATCGATTTAGACCCGCCCGTTGAAATCCATGCAAATGCATTGCTCATTCAAGAAGCTTTTATGTGCTCTAACTTAGTGATTGGAGATATAAAAGTTGGAACAATTGAGCATGTGATGAGCGCAATTGCAGGTTTGGGAATTGATAACCTTATTGTTGAGGTATCTGCATCTGAAGTTCCGATTATGGATGGGAGTGCTGGTCCGTTTATTTACCTATTAATGCAAGGTGGATTACGTGAGCTGGATGCGCCGAAAAAATTTATAAGAATATTAAAACCAGTTGAAGCATTAATCGATGATAAAAAAGCGATTTTTAGTCCGCATAATGGCTTTCAGTTAAATTTTACAATTGATTTTGACCATCCGGCATTTGCTAAAGAATATCAATCTGCGACGATCGACTTTTCTACTGAAACTTTTGTATATGAAGTCAGTGAAGCTCGTACTTTTGGTTTCATGAAAGATTTAGATTATCTCAAAGCAAATAACTTAGCTTTGGGCGCAAGTTTAGATAATGCGATTGGTGTAGATGATACCGGCGTTGTGAACGAAGAAGGCTTACGTTTCGCTGATGAATTTGTAAGACATAAGATTTTGGATGCAGTAGGTGATTTGTATTTGCTTGGTCATCAAATTATTGCCAAGTTTGATGGCTACAAATCGGGACATGCTTTAAATAATCAGTTGTTACGCAATGTTCAAAGTGATCCGAGTAATTATGAAATTGTAACATTTAATGACGAGAATGAGTGTCCAATTCCATATGTCAGCGTGACATAAGTCATTGTCTTTACTTGGCTACGTTATATTGTAACGTTGTAAAGTGTGATTATTATCACATAACAAGAACGATTCTAATTAAGAAATAGAAAGCCCATCATTTTTTATTGCTTGCCAAACGTAGTAAAGCTTGGCTAAGCTTAGGGTCGCTCACGAAGTCGGCTGCACTACGTAACATTTCTTGTGTTTCCGGGGGAATGGGTTTAGATGACTCAGATGAGGGTGGATTTGGAATGTTTTTATTTCTCAAGCGAACCTGAATTCTCTGTAAGTCTTTTAACCCTTCAAGTTGAGATAATTTAGATACATATTGGTTCTGTAAATAACTGAGTTGACTAATCATCGCCTGATTTTCACCAGTAATGATCAAAGAACCATTTTGATAACACACGACCTGCCATTGTTCCGGTTGGGGCAATAAGGGTTGGATTATTTTCGTAAGTCTTTGCCATTGCGCGACTTGCGTTGTTAGAAACGTAAGGTTTCCTGTTTTTATGTGTTTTCCGGTTTGTTGAAAAACGTTATCGGGTTTAGACATGGGTCATTCTCGGATAGATTCTTGTCTTCATCTTAAGCGTTCATTTCGATTGATATCAAGGAAGAGATCATAAGGAACTTGAGTAAGAACAGTTTCAAGAGGTTTTTATGCACACGCGTCGTATTTTATTAGCGTTTTCACTTGCCGCTTCGGCAGCATCAGTTGCTTTTGCAGATTATCAAACTATTAACCAATCTACTGATTCAGATCGATTGGAACAACTATCAAAAACATTATCTCAAGGTTCATACACCCATCCTGATGATTTAGATCTTCCGGCGAGTGCGAAAGTTTCAGTGACCTTACGCCAAAAAACGGTTGAGCTCAACAATGAATCGCTCGCAAAAAAATATGGCAATACGAGCGCAAAGAACTCTTTTAATGCCTCTTCTTCAAATGCTTACTCTTGGTTAATTTCTCATCCCCTTCCTGACACTGTACGAGTTTCTTCGAACTTTGGTGGTCGTACAATGAGCGGTCGTGCCGAACATCATGGCGGTTTAGATATGGCTGCTCCGAGTGGCACACCAATCTATGCGACAGGCCCAGGTATTGTAACTAAATCTGGCTGGGGCACTGGCTATGGTCAATATGTTGAAATTAACCATGGGAATGGTTACTTAACACGCTATGCTCATGCTTCGCGCTTAATGGTACGTGTAGGCGACCAAGTGTCGGCAGGTGAACATATTGCTAATGTAGGTTGTACAGGTCGCTGTACTGGTCCACATTTGCACTACGAAGTAGTAAAAGATGGTCAACGTAAGAATCCAACGACTTACTTGGCGATGCTTCCTTAAAAGCATAGTTAAAAAGGTTGAGGTTATTAAATTTATGAATCTGAAATTAGCTTAAACCTTTTTTAACGTAAAGATTGTGTAAAAAAACGCCATTATTGGCGTTTTTTTGTTATTTTGTTTAATGCTCGGTCAATGACTATTCATTCAGAAAATAATAGGGCCCCCTCACATTCACCCGTGGCAATAACTAGAGAGGGGTAAAACGTGGTAAAAATACAAAGTAGATTAAAGAACAAGGAACAGGTGAATTATGGCGTTTTACGGTGACTCCGATGCACAAGAAACCCAAGAGTGGCAAGATGCATTCGATTCAGTTTTACAACATATGGGAACTGAGCGCGCGGCATTCTTATTGGAAAAACTTTACCAACAAGCAATTGCTAAGCATGTTCCCATTCAACGTCTCAATACACCTTACTTAAATACAATTTCTGTTGAAGAACAACCTGCAATGCCAGGCGACCAAGATATGGAACGCCGTATTCGTGCATTGATTCGTTGGAATGCCTTAGCAATGGTACTTCGTGCGAATAAAACAGGTGATGATTTAGGTGGACACTTGGCGAGCTTCGCATCAAGTGCAACATTATATGACGTAGGTTTTAACCATTTCTTCCGCGCAAACAGCGATAACTTTGGCGGAGATATGATTTATTACCAAGGACATTGTGCTCCTGGTATTTATGCTCGTTCATTCCTTGAAGGGCGTTTGACTGAAGAACAGTTAAGTAATTTCCGCCGTGAAGTTGGCGGTAACGGTTTACCAAGCTATCCACATCCATATTTAATGCCGGACTATTGGCAATTCCCAACTGTATCAATGGGTCTTGGTCCAATCATGTCGATTTATCAAGCGCACATTCAAAAATATTTGATGAATCGTGGCTTGATCAAAGAAGAAAATCGTAAAGTCTGGGCATATCTTGGCGATGGCGAGATGGATGAGCCAGAAAGTACTGGTGCAATTTCACTTGCTGGTCGTGAAAAACTTGATAACTTGATCTGGGTTGTTAACTGTAACTTACAGCGTCTAGATGGCCCTGTACGTGGTAACGGTAAAATCATTCAAGAATTAGAATCTTTATTCCGTGGTGCAGGCTGGCGTGTCATTAAAGTGGTATGGGGTCGTCATTGGGATCCGCTACTTGCAAAAGACAGCACAGGCGCTTTAAAAGCGGTAATGGGAGAAACAGTTGATGGTGAATACCAGCGCTATCAAGTGAAAGGTGGTGCATATACACGTGAGAAATTCTTTGGCAAGTACCCAGAAGCTGCGGAACTTGTAAAAGATTTAAGCGATGAAGACATCGATAATCTTAACCGTGGTGGTCATGACCCGTACAAAGTTTTTGCTGCCTATGCAGAAGCAATGACAGCCAAAGGTCAACCAACAGTTATTCTTGCAAAAACTGTTAAAGGTTATGGTTTGTCTGAAGAAATTGAAGCGGTGAATAAGACTCACCAAATCAAAAAAATGCAGATCGATTCTTTAAAATATGTACGTGACCGTTTTAACCTGCCATTTACAGATGATCAATTAGAAGAGCTTCCATTCTATCGCCCAAGTGAAAACTCTCCAGAAATGAAGTACATGAAGGCGCGCCGTGAAGCATTAGGTGGTTATCTACCTGCACGTCGTAAAGAGAGTGAAATTTTAGCGATTCCTGAATTATCTGTATTTGATGCAGTATTAAACGGTTCAGGTGGTAAAGAGCAATCTACCACTATGGTGATGGTTCGTTTAATTGCTGCTTTACTTAAAGAAAAAGCAATTAAAGACCGCGTAGTACCAATCGTTCCAGATGAAGCGCGTACTTTTGGTCTAGAAGGTATGTTCCGTCAGCTTGGTATTTATGCTGCTCACGGTCAAAAATATACCCCAGAAGACCAAGAACAGTTAATGCATTACCGTGAAGCAAGTGATGGTCACATGCTTCAAGAAGGGATTAACGAAGCTGGTGCGATGAGCGCATGGGCTGCGTTGGCAACAAGTTATTCAACCAATAACTTGCCAATGATTCCAATGTACATGTACTACTCAATGTTTGGTTTCCAACGTATTGGTGACATTGCATGGGCTGCGGGTGATGCACAAGCTCAAGGTTTCTTGTTAGGTGCAACTGCTGGTCGTACCACATTGAACGGTGAAGGTTTACAGCACCAAGATGGTCATTCACATATCTTGGCGAACACGATTCCTAACTGTGTATCTTATGACCCATGTTTTGGTTATGAGTTAGCTGTAATCGTTCATGACGGTTTACAACGTATGTACGTGAACCAAGAGCGTGTGTTCTATTACCTCACTGTAATGAACGAAAACTACGAGCATCCTGCAATGCCTGAAGGCGCTGAGGAAGGCATTAAACGTGGTATGTACTTGTTCGAAAAAGATGAAAAAGCAACTGTCCAATTGATGGGTTCAGGTGTAATTCTTCGTGAAGTGATCAAAGCTGCAAAAATCTTACGTGATGAATACCAAATCCATTCAAACGTTTGGAGTGTAACAAGCTTCAATGAGTTGTCGCGTGATGGTATGGCATGTGAAGAATACAATCGCTTACACCCACTTACTGAAGAAGTGAAAGAGTCTTGGGTATCTAAACAATTACGCGGTACAGAAGGTATTGTTGTTTCAGCAACAGACCATATGCGTGCGTATAGCGAACAAATCCGTGCTTATCTTCCAGATGGTCGTCCATTTGTTGCGTTGGGTACAGATGGTTATGGTCGCTCAGATACACGTGCTAACTTGCGTAGTTTCTTTGGTGTTGATGCTGCACATATCGTTGTTGCTACTTTGAAAAAATTAGCTGACGAAGGTGAAGTAGATGCACGTTTAGTTAAAGATGCAATTTCTAACTTTGAGTTAGACACTGACCGTCCAGTGGCATGGGCTCCACAAGCACATCCAGAAGTTCAGGCAGTTGCTGAATACAATGAAGCGCAAACAGGTGAGGGGAACTAAGCATGCAAATTAAGACCCCTGATATTGGCGTAGATAAAGCAATTGTTGCTGAAATTTTGGTAAAAGTTGGCGATAGCATTGCTGAAAATGACAGCCTTGTTTTGCTTGAGTCGGATAAAGCGTCTGTTGAAGTGCCTAGCACTTCAGCAGGTGTTGTAAAAAGCATCTTAATCAAGGAAGGCGATAGCGTAACTGAAGGTACGGTATTGTTTGAACTTGAAGCTGAAGGTAATGCACCTGTAGCTCAAGCAGAAGAAGTTGCAAAACCTGCTCCAGCAGCTGAAAAAGAAGCACCTGCTGCAGCGCCACAAGTTGCTGCACAACCAGCAGCGGCAACTACTAGCCAAGTCGTTGAAGTTCAAGTTCCTGACATTGGTGTTGAAAAAGCACTTGTTGGTGAAATTTTAGTAAAAGTTGGCGAACAAATCGATGTTGAGCAAAGCATCGTTGTTGTTGAATCTGACAAAGCAACTGTAGAAGTACCAAGCAGTGTTGCGGGTACTGTAGAAAGCATTCAAGTTAAAGAAGGCGATACAGTTAAAGAAGGCGTTGTGCTCATTAAAGTGAAAACAACATCTGCAGCAAGTGCGCCAGTTGAAGCTCCTGCTTCTACAGCAGCTCCAGCGGCAGCGCCTGCACCAGTTCAACAAGAAACTGTAGCTGCGGCTGCTACTCAATCTGGACCAGTTGATATTAACGTTCCTGATTTGGGTGTAGACAAAGCAGTTGTTGCTGAAATTTTGGTACAAGTTGGCGATAAAGTTGATGTAGACCAAAGCCTTGTTGTGGTTGAGTCAGATAAAGCGACTGTTGAAGTACCAAGTACTGTTGCGGGCGTTGTGAAAGCGATTCACTTGCAAGCGGGCCAACAGGTTTCACAAGGTATATTGCTTGCAACAATTGAAGCAGAAGGCCAAGCACCAGTGGCAAAAGCAGAAGTAGCTCCAGCTCCGGCAGCAGCACCTAAAGCGGCAGCTCCTGCTCCGACTCAGGCTGTATCTGCTCCAACATCTGGTAGTGACAAGTTAACCAAAGAGCAAGAAGCCGAAAACGCTAAAGTATATGCAGGTCCTGCTGTACGTAAGCTTGCTCGTGAACTTGGTGTGATTTTGTCACAAGTTAAAACTTCTGGTGAGCATGGCCGTGTTGTTAAAGAAGATATCTTTACTTATGTGAAGACTCGTTTAACTGCACCACAAGCTGTACCAGTTGCTGCGGCTGCACCAGCGGTTTCGGGTTTGCCAAAGCTTCCTGACTTCACTGCATTTGGTGGTGTGGAAGAAAAAGTACTGACGCGTTTGCAGCAAGTATCTATTCCGCAATTGTCGTTGAATAACTTTATTCCGCAAGTCACCCAGTTTGATTCGGCTGACATTACTGAGTTAGAAGATTGGCGTAATGAGCTGAAAGGCAACTTCAAAAAAGAAGGTATCAGCCTGACGATTATGGCATTCATTATCAAAGCGGTTGCGCATTTGTTGAAAGAAGAGCGTGAGTTTGCAGGTCATCTATCTGATGACGGTAAATCAGTGCTCTTGCGCAATGAAATCCATATGGGAATTGCGGTAGCAACACCTGATGGTTTAACTGTGCCAGTACTTCGTAACCCAGACCAAAAATCAATTAAGCAAATTGCAGTTGAATTGGGTGTGTTAGGTCAAAAAGCACGTGATAAGAAATTAACACCGAAAGACTTACAAGGTGCGAACTTCACGATTACAAGCTTAGGTTCGATTGGTGGTACAGCATTTACACCACTTGTAAACTGGCCACAAGTTGCGATTTTGGGTATTTCACCTGCAACGATGCAACCGGTTTGGAATGGTAAAGACTTTGACCCACGCTTAATGTTGCCGTTGTCGATGTCTTATGACCACCGTGTAATTAATGGTGCAGATGCCGCTCGCTTCACTAATAAACTTACGAAACTTCTTAAAGATATTCGTACTTTATTAATCTAATATTTTGAAATGAATCATTAAAACCTCGCTTCGGCGGGGTTTTATTTTGGTATTTAATTTAATTGATTTTAGGTTAATCTACAGATAAAGAGGGAGTGATCGAGAGAGGAAAAATTTCTCGTTTTAGGTAAAGGAGAAATAATAAATGGTAGGTTTTTTAAAAATCATGTTGCCGATTTTGTTGGTGGTATTTTTATTGATGGGATTATGGGTCAGTCTTTTGCACTTTCCTTGGGAGTGGATGACCTACGTTGCCATCGGTTTGGAAGTATTTGTGGCAACACTTATTTTGCCATTTGAATTTCAATCACAACATATAGCTGGTATTAACAATTTTGGGTTTATTAACTTAAGTATCTGTTTAGCTTTAGTATTGGGCTTGGGGCGACTGTTAGTGTGGGCATGGATAAAATTTTTTGTTTGAAAAATAGAACTGCTCGAATATAATAGGCACATACTTCATTGGGGAGTAGCCGCTATTCATTTCTGAGTGAATAGGTGATGATCAACATAATTGTTCAACAGAACATGGTCATCATAGCTTAAACGTCTCATCGTTTCCGAGTTGGCAAGACCTTTGATTTACCACTCTGCAGATATTTGGCTAGCAGGAGGGGTAGGTCATGGGCATTTATGCTAGCCAGAGAAACGACATGCAAGAATTTCTGATTTCTACCTCGATTGTTGCCCTAGCTGAAATGGGCGATAAAACTCAATTGTTGGCCCTTTTACTGTCTGCACGTTTCCGTAAGCCAATCCCTATTCTCATTGCGATTCTTTTAGCAACTTTAATTAACCATGGTATCTCTGCTGTGCTTGGACAGTGGATTACGACCGTCTTGAGTCCCGAAATTTTAGTTTGGGTACTTGCGGGTGGTTTTATTGGTATGGCCTTCTGGATGCTTATTCCAGATAAGCTAGATGATGAAACTGATAGCATTAACAGATGGCAAAAATTTGGTGTTTTTGGTGCAACCTTTATCCTGTTTTTCTTAGCAGAAATTGGTGATAAAACTCAGATTGCGACAGTGGCTTTAGCTGCACGTTATGACAGCATTTTCTGGGTGATGCTAGGTACAACCTTAGGTATGATGATTGCCAATGCACCAGCTGTATTTATTGGTAATAAATTAGCTGAACGTTTATCTATCTCACTCATTCATAAAATTGGTGCTGCGATTTTCTTAATTGTTGGTGTTTCTACTTTAGTACAGCATTACTTCTTCTAAAACATTTAAAGCTGCCAAAAAAAACGCACTCGAATTGAGTGCGTTTTTTTGTAGGTCTTTTTAGTAGTTAAATTTCACTGTGAAGTTAATTTGGCGTGGGTTACCGAGTGTCACTAAATTCTCGTTCAGCGCACCTGCATAGTAATCTTTATCAAATAAGTTACGAATCGCAAGTTGGGCACCCCAATGTCCAGCGTCATAGCCAGCTTCAGTGTCAAAGACTGTATAGCCCGGAACGTGAACATCTAAGCCATCGACAGTTTTATATGTTTCACCACGGAATCCACCGCCAACATACCAACCAAGTTTTGATGCTGGGTCAAATTTATAACGTGCTGACAAGCTATAAGCATGCTCAGGAATATTATCGAGTGCTTTTCCTACATTGCTTGAGTTTGCATCTTTACTAATTTCAGCATCAATGGTGTAGGTATATGCAGCGGTTAATTTTAAGCCTTCTAAAATTTCTGCGCTGAGCTCAGTTTCAATACCGCGTGTTAACTGTTCGCCACGCTGAGCTTTATAACCACTATTCGCAGTATCAGTGACTAAAACATTTTGACGTTTTAAATCATACCAAGCGATAGCACCTTGAATCCGTTGATCAGGGCTTTGTAATTTCATTCCGACTTCAACCTGTTTTCCTTCTTCAGGTTTGAACGGATTATTATTTACATCAGTACCACTGTTAGGTGTAAATGAAGTGGCATAGCTAACATAAGGAGCAACAATATCATTAAGGGTATACATGACAGAGGCGCTACCCGTAAATGCATTGTCGGATTGTTTACTCGTATTACTTGAAACTAAGCTTGTGCTTTGGGTCTGTGCCCAGTCTTGGCGTCCAGACAAGCTTAAAAGCCATTGGTCATTGAGTTGAATACGGTCACGAATATATAAACCTGCGTATTTTAAGCGGTTAATATCGTGGTTGCTGACAGGGTCGGAACAGGTAACAGTTTGCCCATATACAGGAGCATATATGTTTAAATCACCTACATTACAGCGGTTATTGGTGTAATCACTTTTTTCTTGGAAGGCATCTACACCTATATTGAAATCATGTTGCATACCATATAAATCAAACTGTTTATTTAAACGGTTATCGATGGCAAAACTTAAGTTATCAATAATTTGGTGGCGGCTATTATTTTTACGGCTTATGGTAGTGTAGTTTTTATCTGCCCAAAAGTTACTACCTGTACGAGCAAAAACCGCAGTGCCATCCATTTCGGTTTTTTGTACGGCAAAATTCTGATTGAAGTTCCAGCCATTATCAAATGCATGTTTAAACGTATAACCCGTACGATAAACATCTGCTTCATATTTACCGAAATTAGGATCGCCAATATATAAACTTCGATCTATAGCGCCGTTAGGATTGTCTTTTAAGGTGCCAATAACAGGTAAACCTTGTTGACGAATATATTCACGGTGCTGATAGCTTGCGATTACAGAGAGGTCAGTGTTATCACCTAAGTCGAAGTTGTAAGAAGGGGAGATATAGTAATTTTTAAAATACACATAATCTGTCGGGTCATCTTGGTCAGAGATGCGGCCATTTAAACGAAAAGCACCTTTCTCACTATTATTAGGGCTATAGTTTAAATCGAATGTACCTTCTTTTAAGTTATAGCTGCCATAAGTCATGCTAGCACGTGCAAAGCTTTCTGCTTCAGGTCGTTTAGTGACTAAGTTCACCATGCCGCCTGGCGCAACCAAACCGAAATTAATAGAGGCTGGGCCTTTTAAAACTTGTACCTGATCCATGCCCGATAGTTCAGCTGCTACAGACGGCGTTGGAGAGCTTTGACCGATTCTTAAACCATCTACATAAACCGAATCGGAAGATGTTTGTCCTCGAATAACGAAATCATCCCAACCACGACGACCAAGTTTTCCGGCTTCAACACCTGCAACACCTTCAAGTGCCTCTGCAAGTGTCTTTGCTTGTTTCTGGTCGAGCTGTTCACGCGTCACTACTGAAACCGATTGAGCCGTTTTAAATAAGGGCGCATCTGATTTTAAGGCAGAGGTTGCTTTTGTTGCTACATAAGGCGAAGTGGGTTCTTTTTGCGCCTGAATAGAAATTGTGGGTAGCACACTGGTCGAATTTTGTTGTTCTGCTGTTTCATCAGCATGACTTGCTGTCATCGAACTAAAAATAACGACTGCTAACAATGTTTTGGAGCTTGAAAAATAAGGTGCTTGGTTCATGGGAG